>JBPCWY010000048.1:0-11015 GCA_051009035.1 Gammaproteobacteria bacterium | reverse complement strand
TCCGATTCGGAATTGCGCGATTTGCATTTGGAATACCGCGCAACGCCTTTCCAAAACGATTCTTTCGCCCTGCATGCGGACGGCGGTTTTCGCCGCTGGGGGCATAACGATACCAACGCCGCCTATTTAAAATTCACGGGCATGCGCGCATTGTCGCCAAAAGCCGATATTTACGCGCAAGCATCCGCGGGCGAAGTGCGTTCGGATTTATGGAAAGACGGAAAGTTGCGGGGTTTTGCCGCCGGAATATTTTACGGCAATGTTTTGCGGCATGACGATTCTTACCATCTCCGTTTGGAACAGCCGTTCGCCGCCGAAGAGCTCGCGCATTACCGCTTTGCCGCGGACGCCCGTTTTGGCGAAGAGGCGGATTATATGCGTTTCCATTTTTGGCGCAACCTGCAAACCGGAAAACAAGGCGCAAAAGCATTTTTAACCCGCGAATTTTAATCCGCAATTTCCGCCCCCCGCTTTTATCCGCCCCGCAAAAAAAATCCCCATATTTCCCATTCCCGCAAAAGCGGGAATGACGGCGGGCGGCGAGCGGACATGCAACGCCGTCATTAAAATATTATCCGCGCGGGTGGTGTTTTTTGTGGAGTTGGCTTAAGCGTAAAACCGCGACATGCGCGTAGATTTGCGTTGTGGAAATGCTGGCGTGTCCCAGCATCATTTGCACCGCGCGCAAATCCGCGCCGTGGTTTAATAAGTGCGTTGCAAACGCGTGGCGCAAAGTGTGCGGGGACGGAGCGCGGCGAATGCCCGCCGCCGCCGCATAACGTTTGACTAACAGCCAAAACATTTGCCGGCTCATCGCCGCGCCGCGGTTGCTCGGAAAAATCGCGTCCGTTGCGCCGCGCAACAACTGCGGGCGCGCCGTTTGCAAATATTCTTCCATCACCGCCGCCGCCGTTTCGTTAAACGGCACGATGCGCTCGCTCCCGCCTTTGCCGGCGAGTTGGACGCAGCCGGAATCGCGCCGCAACGCGCGCATCTCCAGCGACACAAGCTCCGAAACGCGCAAGCCGCAAGCATACATTAATTCCAGCATCGCGCGGTCGCGCATGCCGCTCGCGGTTTGGCGGTTTGGCGCGTCCAACAATTTTTCCACTTCCGCTTCGCTGAGCTGCACGGGCAACGGGCGGCTGCGGCGCGGCGCGGCGATGTCTTCGGTCGGGTCGTCCGTCCGCCGTCCGCCGTCCGCCAAGTGGCGGTAAAAACGGCGAAACGCCGACAACGCGCGCCCCGCCGAAGACGCGCCGTAACCGCGTTTGGCGAGCGCCGCCATGTAGGCATGCAAATCGGCGGAAGACGCGCCGCATAACGAAACTTTTCGCGCGGATAAAAAAGCGGACAAGGCGCGCAAATCGGAAGAATACGCCTCCGCCGTTTTTGCGCCGCATCTTTCGGCGTAAATTAAACGGTGGTAAAATTCTTCCAGCGCATCGTCGTCGTTCATGCTTCTTCAAACTTCAGCAACGCCCGTTTAAGTCCGGACATATCCGCGCCGTCCCCCATAAAACCGCCTTCGCCGTTTGCCGCAACAATGCGGTGGCACGGCACGAGCAGCGGCAAAAAATTGGCGCGGCATGCGCCGCCCACGGCGCGCGGCGAAGATTTAATTTGCCGCGCAATGTCGCCGTAAGTCCGCTTTTCGCCGCCCGCAACTTTCATTAATGCATCGCGCACGCGCCGCTGGTGCGCGGTCGGCGCGGATAGTAGCGGCAACTCAAAAACAAAACCGCGCGGGCGGCGCAAATACGCCCGCATTTGCCGCGCCGCTTCTTTTGCCAAATAATTTTGCGGCGGCTGCGCGGCGCTTTGGCGCGGCAGATATTCCGTTTCCAAAACGGCGAAATCGTCGCAACGCATGCCGAGCATGCCGAACGGCGTTTTAATTTTAAGATGCCACGGATTCATCGCCGCCCGCGGTTTAGTTTGCGTCCAATGTTTCCAGCACTTCGTCGCGCCAGTAAATATCGCCTTTGGTAATGCGCCCGTTGATTCCGGGAAGCCAGCGCGCGCGGGTGGGGTCGTTAAAATTGAAATACAATTTGCCGTTATGCACCGTCCAAATGTTCGGGTCGCCGAACGCCTGCGCGCGCAACGAAGCGGCGTAGGCGCAATAGCCGCCGTATTGCGGCGCGTATTTTTCCGGCGCGGCGGCAAACGCGTCCCGGTTGGCGGCGCTCGCAAAATGCCATGTTTGCCCGTCATATTCGGCGGCAAACTCCGCGCCGCCGCGCGCCGCCGCGCCGGAAAAATACGCCACCACATCATAGCCGTCCGCGCCCAGCCCGCTGTCGTATTCATACCACGCAAACTTCGGCGCGCCGTCCGCCGCCGCCGCCAGCGGCAACGCCGCAAACAATAACGCCGCAAATATTTTTTTCATTATTTCGCCCCACCAAAAAACATTAAACATAATCTACCACAAAACAAAAATTTTTCCAAACAAAGTAACCGCCGTTTTTTTGCCGCCCGCCGCAAGCGTCCAAACAAACGGCAAAATTATTAACTCTATTAACTCGTCCCTACGCTCCAGCGTTGGGATGCATACCGGCGGCGTCCCGCCGCCTTTCGCCGTTTGCGGCGAAATTGGCGAATACCGCAAGCCGTTTAAGTTTCCCTCCCCCATGTCATTCCTGCGAAGGCAGGAATCCAGAACAGCGGCGAAGCCGCTCCTTTTTCGCCGGCGACAAAAGTTTCCGCTTTGCCGAAAGAAATGGATTCCTGCCTTCGCAGGAATGACATGATTTTATGGAAATGGTTTGAGCGGCTGGCGGTTTGTCGCGGAGATTTACGCTGAAAGGCGGAGGTTTGCGGCAAAAGGCGGCGGGGACGCCGCCGGTATGCATCCCAACGCTGGAGCGTAGGGACGAGAATTAAAGAATGACGGGCGGGGATTAAAAAAAACGCCGCCGGGAGTTTTACCGGCGACGGGTGTTTGCGCGATTATTTCTTAAAAATCTATGCGCCATTTTGCCGACAAAGCTCCGTTGTTGGATTTTTCGTTGTATTCCGCCGCTATCGCCCATTCGCTTTTGGCTGATTTTGCGGCGTAGCCGAGCGACCATGTTAATGACCGTTTTTCTCTTAATGCTATTTGCGATTCGCGCAATACTATCTCTTGTGTTTCTTCGCCTATGAAGGACTCGTGGAAATTTCCGCTTGCTTGCGGATGTTGTATTACTAATTCGCCTCCGCTGAATCTTTCTTGTTGGCGCGCTTTTAGTTGCAGGCGGTCCGCGTGGCGGAATATGTTTGCGTATTCCAAACCCGCCGTCCAGCCGTCTTTTTTCGCGCCGCGAATGTCGGATATGAATTTGCCGCTTTCCGCATTCGCTTTTATCTCCGCGTATTCGTATTCGCCGAACGCCGAAATGCCCGCGCTAAATCCGCGTTTGACGCGAATCTTGCCGCCGTGTTGTTTTGCGTCCGCCGCCCCTAATGCGCCCAAACCCGCAAATGTGCCGTCTTCCGCAAAGTGCGATATTTCGCCGCCCAGTTGCGTTTTGCCCGCACCGCTTTGCCAACTTAATTTATAAGCACCTAATGACGAATCGGCGAAGGCGAAAAAACCTTGGTTCCGTTTTTCTTTTTCCCTTGCCGCAAACATTTCATCCGCCGCACCGCCCAATGCGGGCGCGGCGTTTTCGCCCTGCGGCAATAAATCGGACAACGGAATATTCATAAAAGCGTTTTCGGTTATCTCCACCGCAACGGATATATTTTTCATCCCCGCCGGCAAGTGGCGGAAGCCGTCCGGCAATCCGGTTTGGAAATCATGCAGTTTTATCCCCGGCAAATTATCCGTTCCCGCCGTTTCCATAGTTTCAATACGCCGAATCGCCGCCGATACATTAATCAATCCCCGTCCGTATAAATCGTCCGTTCCCGCATTTCCGATGTCCGTCGCCGTCGCCAACAAAACCGCCCGAAGCGCCGTCACCGAAACGGCGGGCGCGGCGCTTTTTAATAACGCCATTGCGCCGCTGACATAAAAGGAAGCGTTAACCGGGAATGTTGAAGAAAAATATTCGTCGTCCGGGCCGTCCGGCTGCATCGCGACTCCGGCCGGCGCCGCCAAACAATAACTTCTTGTATCCCCGCACCCGTTACTTCGGCTTTCAATGCGGTAAACGCCTTCGGAATCGCGCTCAACGGCGACCGCCACCAGCCAATTATCTTCCAATGCCCGGTTAATTAGCGGCGCATGGGCTTCCAAATTGGGCTGTATCTCGGAGTCGGGCTGCCCTATTCCGTTATACCCGCTTTCTCCCGCCATCCATACATACACTATGTCGTTGTCTTCTATTTCCACCGCAATCGTTTTTGCAAAACTGTAAAAATCGTCAAAGGTGGCATGCTCCACAAAGTGCCCGCCTTTGGGTATCGTTCCATAGGCGATATTAACAATGGAAATATCGTTGTCAATGACGGGCGTTTGGTCGTCCGTCCAATTAGAATAATTGTTAAACGCGCGCCAATGCAACGGAACAACTTTTGCTTCCGGCGCGACTCCATGCCCTCCCGTTTCGTTGCGTTTTGCCGCCGCCGTGCCCGCGCCCCTGCTCGCATTATAACGGATGCATCCCTCAAAGCGGGAATCAGTTTCATCGGGCTCCGTCGCGCCGGGGGGTATAATTTCCACGCTAATAAGTTGCCCCGCCAAATCTTCATGCGTATGCGCAAAACATCCGTTAAAATTGTTTTCAACCATGGCAATCGTAACGCCTGCCCCGTGATGCCCTTTTGTATAAGCGTAAAGCGGATTAATATAATCCAAAAACGGATTGCTTTGGTATTCCGCCGTATCAGACGGAAGCCGGCATCCGTCCCCATTGTCCTCGTAGAATTCATTGCAAACGCAATCCGCCCGCGGAGAATCGCGCGAACTGTTTTCCGGACATGCGTCAAGCATCTCCAAACATTCCGCGCCGACTTCGTCATATCCCATGTTGCATTCGCAATCCTCCCGCGGCGTGGGACGCGCACTATTCATCGGACATGCGGCAAGCATCTCCAAACATGCCCCGCCGACTTCATCGTATCCCATGTTGCATTCGCAATCCGCATCCGGCGTTGCGCGCGCGCTATTGTCCGGACATGCAATGCGCATGCACGCCGCGCCATCGGGAACATAACCGCTATCGCAAACGCAAATCCCCCGCGGGACAGGACGCGCGCTGTTGTCCGGACATGGCGAAAGTATCGCAAGGCAATCCTCGCCTACTTTTTCATAACCGCTGCTGCATGCGCAATCTTCCGTCCGCGAAGGGCGCGCGCTATTTTGCGGACATTCGGAAAGTTTCTCAAGACATTGCGCGCCCGCAATTTCATAACCATCGTCGCAAATGCAAAGCGTCCCCGGAGACGGACGCGCGCTGTTGTCCGGGCATGCATTGGACGGGGGTTGTCCGCCCGCATCTTTGAGGACGCATGCCGCGCCCGCCGCTTCATAATTTTCATTGCAAACGCAAATCCCCCGCGACAAAAGACGCGCGCTGTTATCCGGACACCGCGGAAGTATTGCCAAACAATCCGCGCCTGCTCTTTCATAACCGCTGTTGCATGCGCAATCTTCCGTTCGCGAAGGGCGCGCGCTGTTTTGCGGACATTCGGAAAGTTTCTCAAGACATGCCGCGCCCGCAATTTCATAACCTTCGTTGCAAACGCAAAGCATCCCCGGAGACGGACGCGCGCTGTTTTCCGGACATGCGGGAAGTTCCTCAAGACATGCCGCACCCGCAATTTCATAACCTTCGTTGCAAACGCAAAGCGCATCCGGAGACGGACGCACGCTGTTTTCCGGGCATTCATTGGACGGGGGCGGTTCGCCCGCCCCGCCCGCATTATCTTCGGGGAGGCATTCCACGCCCGCAATTGCATAATCCTCGTCGCAAACGCAAAGCGCATCCGAAGACGGACGCGTGCTGTTTAGCGGGCAATCATTGCTCTGCGCCGCCTGCACAAAAACTTGCTTTCCGCCTTGTCCGTGAAGAACATGGCAGGACGATAATAATAACGCCAAAACTGCCCCGCAAAAAATCCGCGCAATCAATGTTTATTTCCCCCCTTAATTTTCAATCGGCAGTTTATATTATATCAGCCCGCCCCCGATTTCAATTTATTTCCCTTTTTTACATTTTTTTCATTTCAAGCGGGCAAAGAATGCGATTCCCGCCGAAAATGCAGAAACAGATGAAAGTTGCTTTTGCGCCGGAGTAAGGAAAAAATCCCCGCATTCCCGCCCCCATGTCATTCCTGCGAAAGCAGGAATCCAGACCAGCGGCGAAACCGCTCTATTTTCGCCGACGGCAAAAGTTTCCGCTTTGCGGAAAGAAATGGATTCCCGCCTTCGCGGGAATAACATGTTTTACGAAAACAGCGCGAAAAAAATTACAAAAACGGGAGTTCGCATAGAGTTGCCGGGATTGCTTCGCCGTTTTTGTGCACTGCTACCGCATCGCCCGGGGCGCATTGCGCCGATACTAATGCATAACCGATGTTGCGTTTCATGCGCCGCGACCATGTCCCGCAAGTCATGTCGCCTATTTTTTTGCCTTCTTTTGTGATGCGAAACCAAACGGGATTCGTCCCGGCGGGCGCGCCGCCTTCTAAAACCGCGCCCAGCTGGCGGCGCGTTGCGCCTTTTTGATGAATGCGCCGCAATGCTTTAATTCCCACGACATCGTCCGGCGCGTCCAAATCTACATATTTTTCCATCCGCACTTCAAACGGATTCGTCCGGTCGTCCGTGTCGCCGCCCCACGACAACAATCCGCTTTCAATCCGCTCGCACGGGTCGGGACAGCCCGGGCCTATGTCCCACGGCTTGCCCGCTTCGCGCACGATATTCCATAATTCCGTCCCGCGTTTGGCGTCCATTAAATACAACTCAAACCCGCCCTGTTTGGACCAGCCGGAACGCGCCAGCATCAGCGGGATTCCCTGCAATTCGGTTTGGCGAAACCAAAAATATTTCAATTCGCGCGCCCAACCGCCAAACAGCGAAGCCACCACATCCGCGGCGCGCGGTCCCTGCACCGCCAGCGGCGAGACATCCGGCTCGCTAATTTCCGCTTTTAATCCGCGCTCGGCGGCGATGGCGCGCGCCCAAAACAGCACATTGGAATCGGCGATGGAAAGCCAATAACGGTCTTCGTCCAGTTTCAGCACAATCGGGTCGTTAATCACCGTCCCCGCGTGGTTGCACAGCGCCGCGTATTTTCCCTGTCCGGCGCGGCAGCGCGACAAATCGCGCGGCAGGAGAATTTGCGCCAGCCGTCCGGCGTCCGGTCCGGATAATTGCACCTGCCGCTCGGCGGCGACATCCCACATCGCCGCGCCGTTAATCAGCCGCCAATACTCCGCCTCCGGGTCGCCGTAAGACGCGGGCAACATGCGGTAGTTATAAACAATAAAAGTTTTAACGCCCTCCGCCACCGTCGCGTCAAAATAGGGCGAGCGGCGCGCGCGGGTGTGCGGCGCGATTTGGAACATCATTTCCCTCCAATTTTCTCCAAAACGCGATTATGCCATGTCCGGCGTTTTTTGCGGCGGGATAAAACGCCGCCGGCGAAGGGCGCGGGGCAAAAATCGGGTATAATGCCGTTTTTCGCCCGGGAAAACCAGACGATGAGCCGCTATTCCATTTTTTCGCTGGCGCGCAACGCGCTCGCCTATCACCGCAACTGGCAGCGCGCTTGGCGCGCCCCCGAACCGCGCACGCAATACGATTATGTGATTATCGGCGGCGGCGGGCACGGCTTGGCGACGGCGTATTATTTGGCGAAAGAACACGGCGCGGGCAGCGTCGCGGTTTTGGAAAAAGGATGGCTCGGCGGCGGCAATACCGGGCGCAATACGACCATTATCCGCTCCAACTATCTTTTGGACGGCTCCGCCGCATTGTATAACCACGCGGTAGATTTGTGGCAAAACCTCTCCGCCGAATTGAATTTTAATGTCATGTATTCGCCGCGCGGCTTGCTGCATCTGGCGCATACGCTTTCCGACATGCGCGAAATCTCGCGCCGCGGGCACGCCAACTACGCCGCCGGCGTAGACGCCGAAATGCTGTCGCCCGAACAAGTGCGCGAATGGGTGCCGTGCATTAACCTGCACGGGCGTTATCCGGTTTTGGGCGCGCTGTTGCAGCGGCGCGGCGGCATCGCCCGCCACGATGCCGTCGCATGGGGATTCGCCCGCGCCGCGGACGCTTTGGGCGTGGATATTATCCAAAACTGCGAAGTTACCGGATTTGACATCCAAAACGGCGCCGCCGTAGCCGTCCAAACTTCGCGCGGGCGCATCGCCGCAAACAAACAAATCGGCGCGGTCGTTGCCGGCAATTGCGGCGCGCTGGCGGAAATGGCGGGTTTTCGCCTGCCGGTGGAAACTTTCCCGTTGCAGGCGTTTGTATCGGAGCCGCTCGCGCCGGTGATTAATTGCGTGATTATGTCCAACACCGTCCACGCCTACATCAGCCAGTCCGACAAAGGCGAGCTCGTCATCGGCGGCGGCAGCGACCCCTACAATTCCTACGCGCAACGCGGAAGTTTTGACCAAATAGAACATGTCGCCGGTCCGATTGTAGAGTTATACCCGATATTTTCGCGGGTCAACATGCTGCGCCAATGGGCGGGAATCGTAGACATCACGCCCGACCGCTCGCCGATATTATCGCCGACTCCGGTCAACAATTTATTCTTCAACTGCGGCTGGGGAACGGGCGGTTTCAAAGCGACGCCGGGCAGCGGCCACGCCTTCGCCGCGACATTAGCCCGCGGCGAAGCAAACGAACTATGCGCCCCCTTCTCATTGGAAAGATTCACAACCGGCGCGCTGGTAGACGAATCCGCCGCGGCGGCGGTGGCGCACTGATGCAAAAAAAGAATCTTACTCCTCCCGCGAATATTATTATTCACGGCGACGCCCTGGATTTGTTGCGGCATGTCCCCGACAATTCGGTGGACTTGGTAGTATGCGACGGGCCTTACGGCATGGCAAAGGACGAATGGGACAAAACGCCGGGCGGCGTCCAGAATTTTAACTTAAAATTAATCGGTATGTTTTCCCAAAAAATGAAATTGGGCGGCGCGCTATATTTGTTCGGTAAACAGGACTGCGTTGACTTCGTGGATTACCGCCCGTATTTGTCGTTAAAAAGAAAAATTATTTGGTACCAGCCCGGCCGGCTGTCGCAAGGCCGGATAAATTACACCAATAATTACGACTTAATATGCTATTTTGTCAAAAACAAAAAACCCAAAACCTTTAATTTGGACGATATTAGGGTGCCGCAGCTGGTTGAGTTAGACCAGCGGCGGCGGTGCGAAAATGTGCCGTCCGTAAAAAACGGAAAGTACCGCAAAACAAAATTTTGCCCGAACGGGAAAAATCCCGGCGACGTTTGGGGCGACATCAAACAACTCACCTACAAATCCAAAGAATTAGTCGACAGGAGCGCATTAAATACCATACAAAAACCGGAAAAATTAATGGAGCGGATTATTCTGGCCAGCACCAAAAAAGGCGACATGGTTTTGGACCCTTTCGCCGGCACCGGAACATGCCCGGCAGTTTGTTTGAAGCTCCGCCGCCGTTTTATTGCGTTTGAAATTAACAGACGGCTTGTTAACCGCGCCAACAAACGCATCGAAATACTGCGCCCGCAACCCGAAGGAGGGCGCGGAGATGTTTGACGGCCGTTACGGAAAAATATTAAATTTGGTTTCAGAGGCGTTTTCCCTGGCCAGGAATCTCGGCATTAACAACCTGCTCCAGCCCGGCTTGGTCAAAGAAATGATTATTGCCAGCGCGCTTGGGCATGAAATCATTAAATCAAAACGGGAAGCTGACGCGCACCTTCCCGGCAATCCGCGCGTATTGTTTGAATACTTGTCCTGCAAAGAGGGCGGCAGCGGACAATTGGACAGAATGTTCAGCGCCCCCGCGGAAAAACGAAGCCAGTCGTTATCCCGCATCACGCGAAACCGCATGGTTTATCTTGCAATTTTCTACGCGAACAACCAGATAAAATTAAAAACTATCTATGAAATCGCCCCTAACATTTTGTTGCGGGAAGCTGAAAGGCAGTTAAACGCAAGCAAAAACGACATATCCCACATTGGAATCTCTGAAAATTGGGCAAAAGCAAACGGAAATATTGTTTACCCCGCATAAATCATTTTTTCTTTGCCTGTCTGCGATTAAAACCAAAAGCGGGCGGGTGGCGGCGAAAAGGCAAATCCCGCAATACTTCACTGGTAAAATCGTTGGGTTGCATGCCGATAATATGCGGGATTGGAACCCCGCCTGCGCCGGAACGGGATTGGGACGGGAAATCCCTTAAAAATCAATCTTCCATTGGGCTGATATTGCCGTGTTGCCTTGCGCGTGTTCCGCCGCCGCCGACCAACCGCCTGTTTCCGTCTCCATCGCGTATCCCGCCGCCCATATCAACGGCTTTTCCGACCGTAAGCGCAACGATGACTCCCGCTCCACTATTCGCTGCTCCGATTCGCCTAAGAATGCGTCGTAAAACTCGCCTTCCGCCAGCGGACGGCGGATTATCATTTCGCCTCCGCTTAATCCTTTTGCCTGCTTTGCCGAGAATATTAACCGCCCGCCTTTGCGCCACATGTCCGCAAACTCCATTCCCGCCGACCATCCTTCCAATTCCGCTCCTCTTATCTCCGATAATAAGCCGCCGCTCTCCGCTTTCGCTTTGATTTCCGCGTATTCGTATTCGCCGAATGCCGAAAATCCTCCGAATAATCCGCGCTTCATTCTAATCTTTCCGCCGCTTTGTTTGCCGCTTGCCCCGCCTAATGCGCCCATGCCGGTGAATGTTTCGTCTTCCGCGTAATGCAGGAGTTCCCCGCCGATTTGCGTTTTGCCCGCTCCGCCGGTCCAACTTAATTTATACGCCCCCTGCGATGAATCCGCGAAGGCGGCAAAACCCGGACGCCATTTTTCTTCCGCTCCCGCCGCCGACATTTCCCCCG
>JBPCWY010000047.1:0-3398 GCA_051009035.1 Gammaproteobacteria bacterium | reverse complement strand
GGCGAAGTTTTTTGGCGCAACAACAATCGCCACGGTCAGCGGCGAAGCGAAAAAAGCGCATGCCATGCGCGCAAAACCCGATTACATTATTAATTACAAAACCGAAGATACCGCCGCGCGCGTATTGGAAATTACCGGCGGCAAAGGCGCGGACCGGATTTTGGAAGTGGAATTCGGCGGCAATTTGGAAGTGTCGGCAAAAGCATTAAAAGCGGGCGGCACAATCGCCGCCTACGGTTCCGCCGCCGTCCCCGCCCCCGCCCTGCCGTTTTACCCGCTGATGTTTAACAACGCGGTTATAAAAACAATTTTCATTTACAAAATCGGCAAAGCGGCGCGCCAAAAAACAATCAAACAAATCGCGGAAATAGAACCGCGCTTAACGCACGCCGTAGCCGGAATTTTCCCGCTAAAAGAAACGCAAAAAGCGCACGAAGCGGTAGAAAGCGGAAAACAAATCGGCAATGTTGTCGTAGAAATTCCTTAAATTAATTCGTCCGCTTCCAACGCTTCTATGATTTCCTCAGTGTCGCCGTGGACGGACGGCTCGCGGCACCACTCTTCGCGGATTAACTGCAAGTCGTCTTCGGAAATTTTCTTTTCCAAGTCCAGCATGCGCAAAACAACTTTGTCTATTTCTCGGCGGTTTTCATCGCGCCAAGCATAACTGCACGACATCAAATCCAATTGCGCCAAACGAGGAAATTCTTTGCTTGCAATCTTAACCGCTTTTTTAGCGGCGGCGGTTTTACCGGAAAAAACCGGACAAGGAAATTCTCCAATATCCGTTAATTGCATTTGCGCCCTGCCCGGGTGCTGTTTACCGCCGCATTGCCAGCGGGCAATTAATCCTAATATGCCGTTAAACCATAAGCAATAAGCGGCGTAAACCGAATTATCGGAAAACAAAAGCGCCGCCCAACCGCGCCCGCCCATGTGCGGTTTACTTGTCATTGCCGCCGCCAATTTCTGCGATGTCATGCGCAAATTTCTTGATATAAAAAGCGTTGAACGCTGCTCCTGCATGCGTTTTGCTTCGCTTTCTCTTCCTTTTACTGCTCCGCCCCGATGCGTGGGCGCGCAAACCAAACGGATTTGCGTTTGGTAATTTGCTTCCCATAATGACAAGCAATTTTTGTCGCCGGTTTTAATTTGGCGAAAAGCAAAAGCGCCTATGCTTTCCCTGCCCGGCAAATGCCCGATTAAGTGGTGGGTCGGGCCTATCTCCAAATGCCCGGACAAACATGTTAACGGGATTTTAATATTAGATTCATAAACCAGTCCCAATGTGATTAATTTTCCATGTATCAAATTTTCGGCAATAATTCCCATTTCATTGCTTTTAACGCCGACCGCCCCCCAAGCGCCGCCGTTTGCAGGACGCGATTTAATGCATGTCCCAAAAACATATTCGCCGATTTTTAATTCGCCGGAATTTTTAATATTTCTTGCGGCGCGGACAATTTCATGCGCCTCAACAAAATCGCGCGGCACTTGGCAAAGATTAATAACGGTCAAAACGCGGTTTGCGCCGTTGCCGTTTTTACGCCCGCAAATTAACATTTCTTCCATGCCGGTATCCGCGGAAAAAGACGCTCCCGAACCGGGAACCAACCCTACTATTACGACATCCGAATAACGCCGCATGATATGGGCGCGAAATTTCTGCCAACTGCTTTGCCCCGCCGCGGTTAGCGGCAAAACCGCCGCCAAAATTCCCCCTTCTTTTAATTTGCGGTCGCCCATTACGCAAAACGCCGAAGCCATGCCAGCTTTTCCATTGGCAAAAGTATTTTTTAACATGTCCCGCAAATTGTCAATTGACACTTGGCGCTCGGATTCCCGAACGCCCTGCACATCAAACAATTTGCGTCCGCCGCGGTTGCGCGTATACGGAGGGTTCATTATGCACAAATCAAAACTGTTATGCGCCGAAGAGAAACTATCCGTGCGGCTTTTATCCGCCCCCGCCGCCGCGCTTACGCCGAACAAATCAACGAGCGATTCGGATTTTAACAAATCCAGAGAACCCGTTTTGCCGTTTCGCACGCCCGCGCAAATAATATTAGAATGCCCGTAAGGCGCGCCCGGGTTCATGCCCGCCAATCCCGCCGCCGTTAAATGCGCCGCAATGGGCTGAATATCCGCGCCGTGCAAATATTTTTCCATGTATTTTTTATGCAGCGAAACGCCGTCTCTAACCGGTTCCGCGCGGCGGCGCACATGGCGGTAAGCCGCTTTAAGAAGCGCCCCCGTGCCGCAGGCAAAATCGGCGATTTTAATATCTTTTGCATCGGGCGGCATTAAATTAAACGCCAATCCCGCCAACAATTCCGCAACTTCCGGCAAAGTATAAAATGCCGCCGTCTCCGCCCTGTCCGTCGCCAATTCCGGAAATATATCCGAAGAAACATCCGCCACGCCGCCCAAACGAAGCGTGTTAATATTCCCCGCTTGCACGCTTAACCGGGAAACTACATGCTCGGCAATACTGCCATGCACCGCCAATATATCCAAAGATTCCAAAGCCGGACGAAACACCGACTTATAATCAATTTTTAATATTTTTTTCCAAGCAATGGCGGTTTTTTGCCAGCCCGTATCGCGGTGCGGCGGCGTTATTTTGTCCGGCATTGCCGCCGCCAATTTCCCGTGCAATACCAAGGCATTAAGCCAGATACAAGCGGCAACGCGCATGGCATGCATATCCGGCGGCTGTCCGACTTTTTCGGCAATTTGTTGGCGCGAAAAATCAGGGAGCGCATCATTCATTATTGTTGCGACTCCCCGCACTTCGCCCCCCGCTTCATGCGCAACTTGCTTAATTCTTTTGTCCGGCGTTGCCGCCAATTCAATTAAATCCGCCAAATCCGCTGCCGTGCCGCAAATGTAGCCGCTGTTTGGTTCGCCGTCCGGATAGCGCACATCAAAAGGAACGGCGGGCGTATCTTCTTCGCCTTTTACCTGCGAATAAACGGCATATTCCAATTCGCCGCCGCTTGCCAGCCATTTTTCCACTCCTTTAACTCCTCCTTTAATATCCCGAACTGTTTTCGGAATCACAAGCGCCACGGCGGTCATAATACGGGAGCGCCTTTTTCCGTCCAATTTCCCTAAACGCGCAATCGCATCGCCGTCCACATTTCCCGTTCCGGCAAACGCCGCTTCTACGACAACCGGCTGAATTTCATCGGCGTAAACCAAATTATCGGCGCGCCCGCCGCCAAAAATACTGCCGTTCATTTCGGACGCAACGCGCCCTCGCCAACCGCGCCGCCGCGTTTGCAATACCGCGCCCAAAGCATAATTAAAATTATGCTCGTTATTTTTTAACGCCATGTCATATTTATCTTTTTTCATCAATTTAATATTCTACTCCTCCGCCGCCAAGACGCCGC
>JBPCWY010000046.1:0-7952 GCA_051009035.1 Gammaproteobacteria bacterium | reverse complement strand
AGCGGACGGCGACATCGCCAGCAACGCGGCGATTAGTAATGTTTTTACTGCGTGTTTCATGAGAGTTTCTCCTGTTGTTGATGAATAAAACTTGTCGCGGAAAAAATTACCCGGCCGCTTTTTGCGGACATTCTTTTTTCCATTCTCCCGCCTTGACCGCGTCCAGATAGCGGTCAAACATTCGCAAAATCACGGGATTATCCTTGGCGAAATCCCACGCATTGCGGACGCCTTTAATGTCGCCCGCGCCGGGATTCGCGCCGCAATCCAAAAGCATTCGGACAATTTCGTGATTGTTATTTCGCACCGCCGTAATCAGCAGTTCCGCGTCCGGCTGCACGCCGTGCGCCAGCAAAACACGGACGACTTCCGCCCGCCCGTTCGCCGCTGCAATATGCAAAGGCGCGCTGCCGTCCGCCCGTTCTTCCGGATTGGCGCCGTACTCCAACAGCGCGCGCACGACTTCGGGATTCCCCGCCGCCGCCGCCGCCTGTAACGGCATCCGTTCCCGCCAACAAGCGGGCGCAAAAATAGAGGTGTATACCAGCCCGACAAGAATCGTCGTGCAAGTCGCCCTTGTCGCCGCCGAAGTGATATAGCAACTTTCATTCGGATCCGCGCCGCTTTCCAGCAAAAATCGCGCCGCCCGCAAATCGCCGTCGTCCGCCGCATCGCATAAAAAATCCGGGTCTACATCCTGCACCGGGGCGTAATATCCTTCCTCCTGTTGCCGCACCACGACATCCTGCGTCCCGCCGCCGCAAGACGCAAGAGCCAGCGACAACGCGGCAAAAACGGCGCGAAAGAAAAAAGGATTTTGCATCGCCCCGTCAATTGAATTCCGAATAGCGGACGCCCTTGCCCCGCAGGCAATGGTGAAAAGAAAACAATTGATTTTTACGGCATTCCTTCGTGGATTCCGTAAGAATCTTCCATTCCTCCGGAGTCATTCCATGCACCGGATTAACCAACTCGGAGCAGTTATAATCGCTCGTAGAGATGAGATGGCACGCCTCCCGGGCGGCGGCAATTTCCTCGTCGGACATTTCCGAAACGCGTTCAATTTCCCGCAATTTCGGTCCCGGCTCTTTTGCGCAACCGCCAACGGCGACAAATGCCGCCGCCGCAAAAACCGCAAAAATTCCCCGCAAAATAGTTTTCATTGTTTTACTCCGATTAACAAAATCCGGCGAAACGCGCCGGGCGTTGTTGAAGCATCGTAAAGTAAAAAGATACCGCCGCCCTTTCCCCGGAGGTTTTATATTGGACGACACCCCCGGCTATGGGGGCCTTACGAAACTTCAACGGAGCAGATTTTACACCATAAATTCGCCTTGTTAACACTTTTCGCAATTTTTTTCATTTTGGGCGGAAAATTCCCCGTCCCTACGCTCCAGCGTTGGGACGAGGGAATCTCTTACTATTCCGCCCAATCCTACTGCTCCGCCAATCCTGCGAAAGCAGGATTCATGTGTCTTTGCATTTTGCCTTAAGGCAAAATCGGGCGAAGGCAAACAGCCAACCGCCGCAAAAAGACGCATGAATCCTGCTTTCGCAGGATTGGGGTTTTTGTCTTGTTGGGGTTTTTGTCTTGTTCTGTATTACGGATTGCGGATTACAGGCATGAGCGGGAATGGCGGGAATTTTCATTACTCCCGCAAAAACTTCCGCTTGTTATTTCGGCGGAATCCAAAATAACGGCATGGGCGGGAATACAAAAAATATTCGCCTTTTCGTTTTTTATTTTTGCGCGGAATTTTTTGCGCGTTCCGCCGTGGTTTGGGCTACGCGGCGGCGGACATATAACGGGCGGCAGTCGGGGGCGGCGCAAACATCGCCTTCCGCCAGCATTGTCGCGGCGATTTTTGCCGTAGCGGCGGCGTCCGGCTCCGGCGCGGCGTTGCAAAAAACGGCGTTTGCGTTGCGTTGTAAAATTTGCGGATATTGCGCCGCGCCTTTTCCGCAAACCCGCCGCCAAACCGGCGCGTATTCTTCCGCCGCCAACAAGCGCGGACGGGCGGAAATCCAGCGCGCCGCGCGGCGGCAGCGCGCCGTATAAATATAGCCGCGGTGCGCCGGTATGACGGCTTCGGCGCATGCGGCGGTATCTCCGTAGTTTGCTTCGGCGAGCGCCGCCAAAGAATTGACCGCCGCGCCCGGACGCCCGGCGGCAAACGCAAACGCCTGCGCGATGCCGCACGCCAAACGCAAACCCGAAAACCGCCCCGGTCCCGCGCCAAACGCAAAAACATCGCATTGCGCCAAAGATATTTCCGCCTCCGCCAGCAGCGTTTTAATTAACGGCAAGGCATGCGCGGAATGCGGCGCGGCGGGGGCGAAACATTGGCGCGTTTTTTCGTTGATACGCAGGGCGGCGGAAAAAAGCGCGCCCCCCGCATCTACCGCCAAAACAACGCTCACGGCAAACGGCGGACGGTTTGCCCGCCGCACCGCCCGCGCGCTTCGCAAAGCGCCCGCGCATTTGGCAATCCGGCGTAAAATTTTCCGCTAATGTCCGCCAGCGGCAACAGCACAAACGCGCGGCGGCGCATGCGCGGATGCGGGAGGCAAAGCGATTTTCCGCGCAACACCGCCGCGCCGTGCAATAAATAATCCAAATCCAAACGGCGCGGCGCATTGCGGCGGCGGCGGCGGCGTTGAATGCGGCGTTCCAATTTTTGCAGCATCCCAAAAACGCGGCGCGGCGCGAGCGTTGTTTGCAATGTTGCGGCGGCGTTGCAATATTCGCGCTGTCGTCCGGGGCATCCGACCGGCGCGGAAGCATAAACCGGCGAAAACGCCGCAAGCCGCGTCCCGGGCAATTTGGCGAGCATTTGCGCGGCGCGCGCCAAATCTTGCCGCGCCGAAACAGAATTGCCCCCCAGCCCGATGCGGGCGAGAGTCATGCGCGGGCGGTAATCATTTTTTTGCGGTGTTCGCCGGAAGCGTTTTGGTAGGCGCGCCACCATTCCGCCGTTTGCGCCGCGCCTTCGTCTTCGCGCATTGCGGTAAACGCTATCGCGCGCGAAAACAGCGGATGGCGGAGAATGCCCGTTGCGCGGCGCACGGTCATGCGCGCTTCAAACCGCGCTTGTAAAAAATACAAATCCATAATTTTTCCGGCAACCCGCCGCGGCACGGTCGGGTTTTCGGAAAATTCCGCCTCTTTCGCCGCCGTTTCCATCGCCCGCACCGGCGGCGCGCCCTTGTCGCGCAATTCGCGCCAGCGCGCGGCGACCGGCGGCCAAAACACGCCCGCCAGCGTAAACGATAATGAAATTTCTTCGCCCGCATTGCGGCGGTTGTCGGCGTTTTGCAAAACGGTTTCGGCGAATCCTGTTTTGCATGCCGCGGGCAAAACATATTGTCCGACCCCGCATTCCGCGCAAGCGCGAAACGCGGCGGCGGCGGCGCCGGAGTTAATGATTTTTACCGCTTCGTCAAACAAGCGCGAAGACGCAATATCGGAAAGCAATGCGGCGTTGGCGCAAACGGCGCGGCGCGCGCTTTTATCCAAGATTAAACCAAGCTTGGCTTCCAGCCGCAATGCGCGCAACATGCGCACCGGGTCTTGCCGAAACCGCTCGGTGGGCGCGCCGATGACGCGCAACCGCCGCCGCCGAATGTCTTCGCAACCGCCCGCATAATCGGTAATTTTTCCGTCCGCCGGATTATAAAAAAGCGCGTTGCAAGTAAAATCGCGCCGCACCGCGTCCTGCGCCGGGGTGCCGAATAAATTGTCGGTTAAGATTCGCCCGCTGGCGTTGCGGACGACTTCTTCGCCGTCCGCGCGAAAAGTAGTGACTTCCATCACCGCAAATCTGCCGCGGGACGGGAGGGGCAAATGCACGATTTTAAAACGCCGCCCGATTATGCGCGCGCGGCGGAAGAGTTTTTTAACTTCCGGCGGCGTGGCGGAAGTGGACAAATCAAAATCTTTCGGCGCGATGCCGAGCATCAAATCGCGCACCGCGCCGCCGACAATATAAGTTTCATAACCGGCTTTTTGCAGGCGCGCCACCGCCGCCGCCGCCTCGGCGTCAATCGCGGCGGGGGCGATTCCGTGGCGCGCGCCGTCCATTTTTTTGGGGCGCGGGCGCATCAATTTTTTTACCGCCCGGACGATTTTTTTCATGCGGCGCGCCTGACCATTCCGGTAATTTCCGCCAGCCTCGGATACGCGCCGTCCAAAATTTCCTCCGCCAAACGGCATGCGGAATCCGCATGGCGCGCCGCTTCCGCCGCGCCCAGCACGGTCCAATAAGTGGTTTTGCCGCCGGCGGAATCGGCGTGCGCGCCGTTGATGTCGTTGACGATTTGGAACAGCCGCCCAAAAACCGCGGCAAACTTTTGCAGGCGCGTTTGTTCCGCCGCCGCCGCTTTTTGTGCGCGGCATAACAATCCCAATTGCAAAGCGCAATCAAACAGCGCGCCGGTTTTCATTTCGTGCATTTGGCGCAGCGATTCTTCGTCCTCTGCCGCGGCTTGCAAATCCAAAAACTGTCCGCCGCCCATTCCCGCCGCACCGCCCGACCGCGCCAACAACGCCGCGGCGGAAGGGGGCAAGCCGCTTTCCGCCAAAATCTCAAACGCCAAAGAATGCAGGCAATCGCCCGCCAGCAACGCCAAAGATTCGCCAAACTTTGCGTGGCACGAAGGCGCGCCCCGCCGCTCGGCGGAATCGTCCATGCAGGGCAAATCGTCATGCACGAGCGAATAG
This sequence comes from Gammaproteobacteria bacterium, assembly GCA_051009035.1. Lineage (GTDB taxonomy): Bacteria > Pseudomonadota > Gammaproteobacteria > Tethybacterales > Persebacteraceae > Persebacter. The sequence goes on along the minus strand of JBPCWY010000046.1, from coordinate 3,232 downwards.
CAGTGCATGCATTCCAGCGCGCACGCGGCGTCCACGGCGGCGGCGGGCGGCGGAAAAGAAACTTCCGCCGCGGCAAACAACATCGCCGGGCGCAGCCGTTTTCCGCCGTCCAGCGCGGCGTATTGCATCGCTTCGCGCAACGGCGGGGGGGCGGAAATACGGTTTAACAAAACACCCAGACGGGATTCCGCGCACGCGCCGGCTTGCGCCAGCCAGTCCGCGCATTCAATCTCCGACATCGTCCATGCCGGATAATATTTGTTTTTCCAGCTTTTGGATTTTGCCCCGCGCGGCGCGCAGGCGGCTTTGGCAATATTCCACCAACGCCGCGCCGCGCCCGTATATTTCCGCCATTTCGTCCAGCGGCGTTTCGCCCCGCTCCAAGCGCGCGGTAATCTCTTCCAATTCGCCGAGCGCCGCCTCAAAATTTTTCGGCGCGCCTGATTCGGATTTTTTTGCCATAACCCGATTTTAACGGATTTTGCGCCGTTTTCACCCGTCTTAAATTTTATTCCCCGCCCCGCCGCTTTTTCTTGCTTTTTTCATTTTTGGGGTATAATGATAATGATTATCATTATCACTTTTATTTCCCTGCGGAGCAAACAATGCAAAAGGCGGCAAAATCGCGGCGTCCGGCGCGGACAACGCAAATTTGGCGGCAGTTTTGGGCGGCGGTTTTCGCGGCGGCGTTTGCCGCCGCCGCCGTGCGGGCGGAAGAAATCAATTTATACACCGATCGGCAGGAAGTATTTTTGCGCGCCGTCATCGCCGAATACGAAAGCGAAAGCGGCGACGAAGTCAATACACTCTTCGTCAAAAAAGGGCTGTTGCAGCGCGTCCAAGCGGAAGGCGATTCGTCGCCCGCCGATGTTTTTTTGGCGGCGGGAATCGGCCCGCTGCTGGATTTTGTAGAAGACGGGCGCGCCGCGCCGCTTGCCGACCCGGAAATTAACGCGGCAATTCCCGCCAATTTGCGCGGCAAAAACGGGCAATGGTTTGCCGTCACCCGCCGCGTCCGCGCCTTATACGCCGCGCCCGGCGCGGAATCAAAAGTGCAAACTTACGCGGATTTGGCGAAACCGGAAAACACAAGCGTCTGCCTCCGCAGCGGCGCGCATCCGTATAACAACGCGCTGTTCGCCGACATCATCGCGCGCCGCGGGCGCGAAGCGGCAAAAAAATGGATGCTGGCAGTCAAGAAAAACATGGCGCGAAAACCGCAGGGCAAAGACCGCGCGCAAATCAACGCTGTCGCCAACGGCGAATGCGCTTTTGCCGTCGCCAACTCGTATTATTATTTTCATTTAATTAATAACGCCGAAGCGGCGCGAAAAAAAATACTGCGCGAAAAAACCGCGTTAATTATCCCGCAAGACGCGCACATTAATATTACCGGCATGGCGCTGGCGCGGCGCGCGCCGCATCCGGAAGCGGCTGTCCGGTTGATGCGTTTTTTGGCGGGCAAAACGGCGCAACAAATGTTAGCCGCGCAAAATTTTGAATTTCCCGCGCGCAACGACATTCCCTACCCGCCCGCATTGCGCCCCTACCGCAACGCCGTAGAAAACGCCGAGCCGCTGCTCGCGCAAACCGCAAAACTGCGCGGCATTGCCGCCGCGCTTTACGATGAAACCGGCTTTGACCGTTAACGCCGCGCGTTTTTGGTTTAACGCCGCAACGCCGCGCGCGCCGTTTTTGCGCGCCGCCGCGCTCGTGGTAATCGCGGCGATGCTTGCCGCTCCGGCGGCGGTTATCGCGGGCGCATTGTGGGGCGAAGGCGGCGCGTTGTCCGCCGCCGCCGCCGCGGATTACGCGCTGCAAACCGCGTTATACGCCGGATGCACGGTTGCTTTTGCGCTGGCGATTGCCCTGCCCGCCGCGTGGCTTACGGTGATGCGGCGTTTTCCCGGCGCGGGTTTGGTTTCGTGGGCGCTGTTTTTGCCGCTTGCCTTGCCGCCTTACATTACCGGCTACGCGCTTTCCGGTTTTGCCGAAACCGCCGCCGGCATTCAACCGGGCGGAATCATTCCCGCCGCATCGGCGACCGCGCTTGCCGTATATCCGTATATCTATCTTTTCGCGCGCGGCGCATTGCAGCGGCAATCCTGCCACATCCAAAGCGCGGCGCGGTTAATGGGATATTCGCCGCTCGCCGCATGCGGCAAAATATCGTGGCCCTTGGCGCGTCCGGCGGTCGCCGCGGGCGCGGCGTTGGCGTTGATGGAAACGCTCAACGATTTCGCGGTCGCCGAGCATTACGGCGTCCGCGCGCTGGGGCTGGGCGTGTATGATTTATGGTTAAACCGCGGCGACATTTACGCCGCCTGCCGCCTCGCCGTTTTATTAATGTTTGTCGTTTTCGGATTGATGGTTATGGAAGAACGCGGGCGCAAAAAACAACGCCACTACGCCGCGCAATGCGACCGCTGTTTTGCCTGCGACCGCGCCGCCCCCATGTCCCGGACGGGCGGCGCCCTTTGCGCGGCGGCGTTGTTATTACCCGCGGCGGGCGGCTTTTTTCTGCCCGTGTTATGGTTTGCCAATCTGGCATGGAAAACGCCTCCCGACTTGTGGCGGACTCCGTTTTGGGAAGGACTCGGCGGAAGTTTAATGTTGTCTTTAACCGTGGCGGCGGTGTTGTTTATTTTGGCGGGAATATTCGCCGCGGACAAACGGCGCAACGGACACGGCGCGCTGTTTGCGCCCCCGGCAAAACTCGCGCAAACCGGATACGCCTTGCCCGGCGCGGTTTTGGCGCAGGGATTTTTTTTGCTGGCGGCGTGGAGCGGCGGCGCGGTAATTGCGTTTGGCGGCATCGCGCTGGTAATTGCGGCGTGCGCGGCGCGCTTTTTTATCATCGCCGTAAACGCGCTGGAATCGGGCATGACAAAAATCCCGCCGCAGTTGGAAGCCGCGGCGCGGCTGGCGAACAAAAGCGCGTCCGGTATATTGTGGCATGTGCATTTGCCGCTGTTGCGCCCGGCGCTCGCCGCCGGCGCGTTGCTCGCGTTTTTGGAAGGGATTAAAGAATTGCCGATGACTTTAATTTTGCGCCCGTTTGATTTCAACACGCTCGCGACGGTAATTTACCAATACGCGTCCGACGAATCGCCGGAACTGGCGGCGCCCGCGGTGCTTGCCATGGCGGCGCTCGGCGCGTTTGCGGTATCGTCCCTTTTTATTTTGGAAGGAAAAACCCGCGGCGCGGAAGGAATCCGCGCCCGCCGCTAAC
>JBPCWY010000045.1:0-3196 GCA_051009035.1 Gammaproteobacteria bacterium | reverse complement strand
GCCCGCCTCGCCGGTCGGCGGCTACGGCAGAGACGACGATAGAAATATTGTGTTTTGCGATGCGACGGGCAAAAAATTGAACGGCGGCGCGGGCGAATCTTCCTCCGCAAACACTTCCGCGCGTCATATATTAGAATCCCAGAATTCGCCCCCGATTTTTGGAATCTTTAATTATACCGCAAAATCCGCCCGCGGCGCAATAAAAAAACAACTCGGCGGGGTATCCTTTTCCCGTTTAATATTGGATTCCGCTTTTCGGGACGGCGGCGCGGATTTGGATTTACAATGGCGCGGGGCGGTGCGGCAAATGCGGGCGGACGCAAAAAGCGCGTTTTGGCGCGCCGCCGAAAAAAGCGGCAACGGCATGTTTGCGCGGTTGCAAGAACGCGGTTTTATCCGCGCGGGCGGAATCAATTTTTCTTCCGGCGCGGGGCGTTTGCCGGACGCCGATGCGAATATATTGGGCGCGTTGGGCGAAAGTGAAAACGGCGCGGCGGCGTGGCAATTTCGCGCGCGCAAAGGCGCGGCGGGGTTGGACGAATTAAACATCGGGCTGTTGTTTCGGCGGGCGTTGCGCGGCGGCGCATTGGGCGGCGTTAATATGTTTTTGGATTATGAAAAAGACGGGGCGGACAAATTTATGCGCGCCGGAATCGGCGGCGAAGCGCGCGCGCCGTGGTGGGACGCGTTTGCCAATATTTACCTGCCGCTGGGCGGCGGCGTAAAACAAAACGGAAAAATCAAATACAGCGCAAGCGGTTTTAACGCCGAAGCGCGGCTGCATTCCCCGCAGAGTTCCGCTCTTGCGGGCGTGTTGGGATATGCGCGGCGCAACGGCGAATACGGACAGCGGGACGAAATTGATTTTTGGACGGGTTTGCATTATGCGCCCGCGGGTCCGGTTTGGGCGGAAGCAAATTACCGGCGCAACAACGGCGCGGTTTGGCAAATCCGTTTGGGCGGGGATTGGGAATTGGGCAAAGCGGCGGAATCAAAACCGGCAAGCGGGCGGGCGTTTCGGGCGCGGGATTATTTTTTTGCACCGGCGCGGCGGGAGTATTCGCAACGGATTCGGACGGCGGCGCAAAACGGCGCTCCCTCTTTTGCCGAAGCGAACGGGTCGGATTTTGCCGTTTATCCGATTGCATCGGGCGAAAAAGTTCCGGCGTCTTTTCGCAACGGGGCGGGCGGACAATGGGAAAATATTTTCCAAGGATATTTATATTGGCAATCGCGGCTTTGGTCCAAGATAGACGAACTGTATCAGCCCGGAGACAACGAAGACGGCGGAACCGGCTATCCGCGCGCGCAAGCGTTTCATTCGTTTGCCCTCGCCGTTGCGTTGTTGACCGGCGCTTACGATGCGGACGTTTTGGGCGAAAGCGAAGACGCGGCGCGCCTTAAACTTGCGGGGCGGTTAACCGGTTTGGCGGAGAGGCATACCGCCAACGGCGGGCGGGACGGAATTGTTTGGGGCGGAAATATTGATTCGTTTCGCGCCGCCAATTTTGCGGCGCATGCCGCCGCCGCCGCTTGGATGATATGGGATGATATTCCCTCCGAAGCCCGAATCAAAATCGCAAACATGGCGCATTACGAAGCCGCCCGAGTTGCCGCCAAAGCGCCGGAATATGCGAACGATTTGGCGAACAGCGACACCAGCGCCGAAAATGTCGGCTGGGACGCGTGGATATTGGAAGTCGCCGCAAACATGTTTTCGCAACACCAAGACGCGGAAGCGTGGCGGACGGCGGCGGCGCATTACCGCCTTGCGGCGATGGCGTCCCCGGCGGACCGGGAAGAAATTGCCGCGGCGGAATCCTGCGGCGAGCCGCCACCTTACCGGTATGAAATTGCGGGAATTAATTTAAATGAAACTTACGCCCTCGGCAACCACGGCGGTTTTCCGCATCCGAGTTATACGGCGGGGGCGGCGCGCCAGCCGCTGTTTGGCATGATGTATTACATGCTCGGCGGCAATACGCCGCCCGCGGAAAATATCCACAATACGCGGCGGGTTTACCGCATGCTGATGCGGCAACGCTGGCTGCGGACAAACCGGGGGATTGCGTCTCCGTCCGACAATACGGGCGATGCGATTTATCTTGCAAACGGAAATATTAATTGGCCGAATACCATAGGCCGCGAACGCGCTTCCAATTTTTGGGTATTCGCCGGATTAGACGCGATGGTCGGCATGTCCGGTTTGGACGAAGGATTAATCCAAACCGCCGCCCATTGGGAATCGCTTCACTTGGCGGAATTGGAAAAATTGCAGCGTCCTCCGGGCGGGGAGAAATTGTCGTCGGGCGCAATTGTCACGCCCCAACATACCCGGTTTTCGCAACACAACCAAGCCCGCGACCTCGCCGCCGTCCACCTCGCCCATTGGCTGTCGCACAACGGCGGATTTAACTTGCCGCAAAAATAACGCGGCGGCGCAATTTTTATATTTACCGTTTTGCGGCGGGCAAAAACGGAAATTGCGGCGGCGGGCAATCATGCGGCATGTTTTCGCGGCGTTATTTTAGTTGATTAATTTTATCACTGAAAAAACGGTTAGCGATACTAAAAAAGCGGGCAAATTTTCCGGAAAATTAATTTCATCTTTAACGAAAGCGCTTTCGGAGAAATTCCGCTTCCGGTTAAAAATCGGAGGCGGGGCGGCATTTAATTTTTTCGCCTTGCGTGTTTTCCGGGATACGCCAAAACGCGCGTTTTATCGCCGCATTTCTTAAAAATGCCGAATTTTGTTTTGTGGCGGGTGGCGGCGGAAATTAGCGGCGAAAAGCGGAATCCGCTCCCGAAACGGAGATTCTTTTGGGAAAAATTCCGAATTTGGCGAAAAAACTGCAATATTTTTAATATTTTTGGATTAATTGGGAAAAAAGCGGGTTTTCGGCGTATAATTGCACTCCCGCCTCTCGTGGCGGGCGTTCTTTTTTATTATCAAAACACAGCCAGTATGCGCGGGCGCCGACTTGGACAACAAATCGGCGTCCGTGAATCTTGCGAGTGCGGGGGTGCGCAGTTTTTATGCGCGCATCCGCATCCGTGCAGTAATCGGAGCGCCAAATAATCATTCTCAACTGAAGAGTTTGATCCTGGCTCAGATTGAACGCTGGCGGCACGCTTTACACATGCAAGTCGAGCGGCAGCATGGGAGTTTCGGCTCCCGATGGCGAGCGGCGGACGG
>JBPCWY010000044.1:0-7508 GCA_051009035.1 Gammaproteobacteria bacterium | reverse complement strand
GCGTCCGCAAACGGCGCGCCCGCAAACGCCGCTTGCCGGTGCGGCGGAATCGGATAATGAATTAATGTTTCCGCGCCTTTTTCGCGCAGATGTTTTTGCAACGCATCGCGCGTCTTGCAGCGGACGGCGAAGATGTGCCAGACATGCGCGGACGGTTCTTTTGGCGGCGCGGGCAGCATAATTTTCGGATTCCGAATGTTGCGCAAATAGCGCGCCGCAAGGGCGCGGCGGCGGTTGTTGTCTTCGTCCAACAAAGGAAGTTTTTCGGAAAGCATCGCGGCTTGCAATTCGTCCAAGCGGGAATTAAAACCGGCGGCGGCGTTTTTATATTTTTTCGCCGAACCGTAATTGCGCAGCATGCGAACTTGTTCCGCCAAAGCGCGGTCGTCTGTTAATACCGCGCCGCCGTCCCCGATTGCGCCCAAATTTTTTCCGGGATAAAAACTAAACGCCGCCGCATCGCCGAACGCCGCCGCCGGTTTTCCTTCCGTCCGCGCGCCGTGCGCCTGCGCCGCGTCATTTAACAAAAACAAACCGCGCTTGCGGCATAATTCTTCCAGCGCGTTCAACCCGGACGCCAGCCCGTATAAATGCACGGGCATAACCGCGCCGGTATTTTTGTTAATTAAAGGCGCGGCGGTGTCCGCCATTAAATTAAAAGTCGCGGCGTCCGGTTCCGCCAAACGCGGCGCCAGCCCGGCATGCAACACGGCGAGCGGCGCGGCGATATAAGCGTTTGCCGGCAGAATAACTTCCGCGCCCGCTTTTATTTTTTGGCATGCAACGGCGGCGCGCAAAGTTAAAGTTAACGCATCCAGCCCGTTGCCGACTCCGATGCAGTATTGCCGCGCGCAATATTCGGCAAATATTTTTTCAAACGCCGCGGTTTCTTCGCCTAAAACATATTTACCGGAATCCAGCACCCGCGCGCATGCGGCGCGCAACCGTTCGCCATGCCGCCGGTTTAACGCGCCCCAATCGGCGAACGGAATCATCGCCGCAAAAACCGCGCAAGCGGCGGCGCGGTTTTTGCGCGGGCGCAAAAATTAACCGGCGCGGTTTTCGGATTCATCTTGCGGCAGTTTTTGCGCGCCGCGCGAAGATTCGGCGGCGGGCGTTTCGCCGTTTTGCACTTCGGCGATTCGGTATATCGGCGCGCCGCGCACTTTGTCCAAAATGCGCCACAGATATTCCCCGATAACGCCGAGCATCAGCATAATCATGCCGAGCAAAAAAGAAAGCAGCACGACAATCGTAGCCCAGCCCGGCGGCTGGTTAATCGGATACCAGCCGGTCAATTTTCCGAGCAACACATAACCCGCAAAACAAAAACCGGCAAACGCGACCGCGATTCCGGCAAACGACATCAGGCGCACCGGCAAATACGAAAAGCCGATAAAATTGTCGACGGCGAGTTTAATGCTTTTGGCGAAAGTCCATTGGCTTTTCATTTTTGGCGGCAGGCGCGGCGCGGGATGCAGGCGGACGGGATAACCCATGGAAAAAACGCGCAGTAAAATATCGGAATGGTTTTCGGGGCGGCAAACGATTTCGTCCGCCACTTCGCGGTCAATCAAAAAAACGCCCAACCCGCCGGGCGGATATTTGACTCCGGTCAGCGCGCGAAACAGGGAATGATAAACAAACGCCGCCGCTTTTTTCAACAACGGTTCTTCGCGGGCGGTGCGGTATGTCATGTTAACTTTTTCGCCGCCGCGCCAAGCGTCAAACATTTCCGCAAGGTGGCGCGGCGGGTCCTGCAAATCCTGCGGCAACACCGCCGCGCAATCGCCGCGCGCATGCGCCAATGCGGCTTGCACCGCCGCCATCGCGCCGTAGTTGCGGCGCAGGCGGACGGCGCGGATTTTTTGCGGATGCAATTTTTGCAGGCGCAAAATCTCGGCGAAAGAACCGTCGTCGGAGCCGTCGTCCGCCGCGACAATTTCCACCCGCGCGCCGGAAAGCAACGGCTCCAGCGCGAGAATGGCGGCGAAAGTTTCTTCCAACAACGGCGCGCCGCGGTATACCGGCACCGCGACCGACAACAAAACTCCGGCGGCGGCGCCGCTCATGGTTTTTCGGCGACCGCGTATATTTCCGCGGCAATGTCCGGATAGTTTTCGCCCAGACGCAAAAACGCGTCCGTCATGCGCGCGTCCCAGTGCGATTCTATTTGCGCGTTGGATACCGGCTTTAACCAATAACCGCCGAAATGCAAAATACGCAACCCCGCCCCCGATACGCAACGGCGCAGCGACAGCGGATGAAAAACGCGCCGGTGTCCTATTTTTTTATCCGTTTCGTTTAACGCTTCTTCGTGCGGGAGCAATCCCATTAACGCCGCCGCCTGCCGGTGGACGGACATGGCATTCGGCGTAAATACAAACAGCCGCCCGCCCGGATTGAGCCACGATGCCAGCCGCCGCATAACCGCGTCCGCATCGGCGACATGTTCCAGCACATGGCTTGCGACAATATTGTCCGCGCCCGTTTCGGGTTCGTATTCTTCAATTAAAGAATGGACGACATCGGCGTTTGGAAAACGCCGCCGCAACAAGACGCATTTTTTTTCCGCCCCGTCCAGCAAAGTAAGCGGCGCGTCCAACTCCGCCAATTTTTCGGACAACGCGCCTTCCGCCGCGCCGGCTTCCCAAACGCATCCGCCGGCGTAATGCCGCCGGATAATGCGAAACGCGTATTGGTTGGTTTTTTCGCCGATGCCGGAGGCGTAAGAAACGCCGGCGGCGATTGCGTCCAGCCGTTTTCGTTCTTCGTCCATGCCCCGATTATAACACCGCGCCGCGTTTTTCGCTTTGCATTGCCGCGCGGTTTTTGCGGCTTTGCGTTTATTCCGCGCGTCCGGCGCGCCGTTCTATTAACCGCCGCAGGCGGGGCGCGGCGGTTTTCCATGTTTCCGCCGTAATTTCATGGACGACCGCGTCCCGGGGTTTTCCGTTTAAGGTAAAAAAGTTTTTGCGCGTTTCCGTTACGGCGGCGCCGCAGGATTCATGAAACGAAACGACTTGCTTGTTTTCCGCGGCGGTGACGGAAAATACCGCGTCCAATTGCAATTGTCCGAAAGCGGCGGCATACATTAACCAAACGCATTCCGCGGCGGCGGAAGAATCTTCGCGCATCACCCAGCGCCCCCATTCCGCGCGGCGGTCTTTAATATTGTAAATACAGACAAACCCTTCCCGCCGCTTGTCGCGCAACCGCTCGGCGGTAAAATAATATTCGCCGGGGCGGTTGTAATATTCCGCCAGCCATTGCAGTTGTTCGGCTGTGTTTTGCGCGCCCGCATGCAAATATTCGCCGCGCGCCGCGCGCAGGCGGACGATGCATTCGGCGTCTTCGTCTCCGGCGGGGCGCAGCCGCAACGACGGTCCGGCGCGCGAATAATTATGGCGCATCCAATTCCTCCCCGCGTTTTGCGGCAATAGCGCGCGCCAATGCTTCGCAGGAATCCAAAGCGGTAAATTCTTCTTCGCCAAACTCCACGGCAAAAGCGTCTTCCAAGGCGAAAAAAACTTCCAAGTTTTTCAGCGAATCCCATTCCGGCGTTTCCTTGCGGCGAAAACAATCCCGCGCCGGAAGTTTTAATACCGCGGCGATAATGCGCCGCACTTCGGCGCGCGTTTGTTTGTCCGGGGGCGGGTTATTCATCCGTTTCTTCCGCGGCGGAAATAAAAGGGTTGGGCGCGGCGGACGCAATTTGCGCCGCGGATAAAACCGCGCCGCCGTCCGGCAACGCGCCGCCGGTTTGCGTTTTGAGCCATGCCAAAGCGGGTTCGTTGCGCGGGCCGCGCGCGTAATCAAATTTTACCGATTCGCATTTCTTAAAATTCGGCATGCGTTGCAACGCGCCGAAAATAACCGCGCTTTCCAATTTTCGCCCCAACGCGCGGCAGCTAATGCATATTTCGCGCACGGCAAGCACCGCGCCTTCGCGCGCCGCCGCGACAAACGCGATTACGCCGCTGTCGCACAGCCGGTCGGACAACGACACGGCGACCGCATCGCATGCGGGCGCGTCCAATAATGCGGCGGTTTGCGCTTCGTTCGTGCGGCGCAATGATAAATTAAACTGGTTTGTTTTGTTTGCCAGCTGCGCCATGCGCGCCAAGCGGCGGCGCGGGTTGACCGCAAACCGGAGATGTATTTCCAGCTGCCGAAAATATTCGTCTTCGTTTTGCGCCGCTTCCCATGTTTTTGCGCGCGCCGCGTTTGCCGCCAAATCCGCGCCGCGCGCCGCATCTTCGCGCCCGCGCGTAAAACGCCACAAGCGCGGATAATGCGCCAGCGCGCGCGCCGTTTTTTCCGCGTCTTCGTCCGCCCACAACAAATTCGCCTCCGGCAGGCGCGCCGCAACGGAAAGCAATTCGCCGGGATTGTCGTCAACCAGCAATGCGGCGTCCGGCGCAATTCGCATTTGCATCGCGGCTTCGCAAACGCTTTCCGCTTTGTCCCGCCAGCCGATTGTCGCCGCCGAAAAATCTTCCCAACGCAACGGATAGTCGCGCCGCCGCTGAAACAATTCCCGCACATCGCTTTCTTCGTTGCGCGAGATTAATCCCAACAAAACGCCTTTTGCCGGCAATGATTTAAGCGCTTGTTGAAATTTCCGATGCCCTTCCGGCAACTGCACGCCGCCGGGACCGTCTTCGCCCAGCACGCCCCGGTGCAGTGTCCCGTCCAAATCCAACAAAACCGCTTTGAGCGGCTCAAATAAAATTGCCGGCAACCAGCGGCATGCAATTTCGCGCGCCGCAATATTTTGCGCCGCCCGCGATAACGGCGTCCCCGTCGCCGATTCCCGCCGCCCGTCCAACAACGCCGTTTGCGCGGCGGCGGCGGCAATGTCGGCGTAATAAAATCCGGCAAGCGGTTCCAATAATTTCGCCAGCAACGCGCTTTGTTTTTCATCTTCCGTCCATGTCGCCAGCACCGCCGGCGCGTCGCTAATGTTGCGAAAGGCGGCGCAACGCCCGGCAAGCCAGCGCGCCCGCTCTTCCGGCGCGGTTTCGTATTGCCGCGGATTAATCCAAAACAACGCCGCATCGTGTTCGCCGTTTTCCAATCCGCGAAACGAAAGCGAGTCGTCGTATTCCGAAACATGCCACTCCGGACGCCAGCCGCCAAAACGCGCGTATTGTTCCATTTGCGCATGCATCGGTTCTATCGCGTGGTTGCGGACGACCGCGATGCGGCGCGTTTTTGCCGCCGCAAATTCGGGCAACGACAACAAATCCGCGCGGTTGGGAATCGGCGCGAATAAAATTTCCTGCGCGCGGGCGCGCGGTAAAATGTCGGCGGGCGCGGGCATTTATATTTTTTCGCGCGCCGCCAAAAACGCGCCGTAGTCGCGGATATAATCGCTTTCGTCATGCGGCGCGTCAGCAAAAACCGCAAGCAGGCAGTCGGGCGAAAAATTAAACAATTCGCGCCAAACCATCTTTTCAATTAATACGCCCTTCGCCGGAGAATCCAAACGGCAAACGGTTTTGTTTTTGCCGCCGTCCAAAAGAATGTCGCAACGCCCGCGCAAACACACCGCCGCCTGCCGCAACGCGCGGTGGGCGTGCCTGCCGCGCCGCGCGCCGGGCGGCATATTAAACAAATAATATACGCGGGCGATGCGGAACGGAATATCCGTTTCGCCTTCCGCCGCCAAAAGCGCGCCGCGCGAATCGGCAAAAATGCGAAAATCCAAAAATTGCGGGGTCATCGGAAGTTAACGCCGCTGCGCGCGGATAAATTCTTCGCGGGAGATTCCGGCGGTTTTGAGGTTGCTAAAAATAATGTCATCCGACAGTTGTTTATAATTGGGAACTACGAGCGGGCGTTTTATTCCCGCCTTTGTTAAAATGATATGGCTTCCTGTTTGGCGTTTTTTTACAAACCCGCGGGCCAAAAAAAAGCGGACAAACGCTCTGCCGCCGATAACGGGCAATTTGCCGTCCATGCCTAACAATACGCTACAAAGGGAATTTCGGCGGGGATTTTAACCGCGCGCCCGCCGGTAAATCCGCCTTCCCGCTTCTTCCGCTTGCGGGGCGTTTTTTCGCCGGCGTAGTGAAATCCGCATTCGCGCAGAACATCTTGCAGCGTCCCTTCGTCAAAGCAGGTTTCTATGAACAATTCCGCGGCTTCAATAATATTGAGCCGCGCTTCCTTGGCGGTTTCGCCTTGGCTGTATAAATCCAGAGACGGGCAATACGACACATACATGCCCGGTTTTTCTTTTTTGACGCGCGCGCGCAGGCAGACATGGATGGAAATCACCTCCGCGTCTTTTCGGACTTCAACCGATTCTTTTGTCATGGTATTCTCCCATTTATGGACAATTTGGCTGAAATTATAGCAATTTTCCCGCGCGCCGCCAAAACTTTCTCAAAATACCACGACGCCGCGGATGGATTCGCCTTGGCGCATTAAATCAAAACCGGCGTTGATTTTGTCCGGCGGCATCGTGTGGGTGATGAGCGGGTCTATTTGTATTTTGCCGTCCATATACCAATCCACGATTTTCGGCACATCGGTGCGCCCGCGCGCGCCGCCGAACGCCGTGCCGCGCCAGACGCGTCCGGTGACGAGCTGGAACGGGCGCGTGCTGATTTCTTCGCCCGCCCCGGCGACGCCGATAATCACCGATTCGCCCCATCCTTTGTGGCAGCATTCCAGTGCCTGCCGCATGACTTTTACATTGCCGATGCACTCAAAACTAAAATCCGCGCCGCCGCCGGTCAAATTCACCAGATACGGGACGAGGTCTTCGCCGGTTTCTTCGGGGTTGACAAAATGCGTCATGCCAAACCGCTCGGCGAGCGCTTTGCGCGCCGGATTAATATCCACGCCGATAATCATATTCGCCCCGGCAAGCCGCGCGCCCTGCACCACATTCAGCCCGATGCCGCCCAGCCCAAAAACGGCGACATTGTCGCCGGGACGGACTTTTGCGGTATTAATTACCGCGCCGATGCCGGTCGTCACGCCGCAGCCGATGTAGCAAACTTTGTCAAACGGCGCGTCTTCGCGGATTTTGGCGACGGCGATTTCGGGCAACACCGTATAGTTGGAAAAAGTGGAAGTTCCCATGTAATGAAAAACCGTTTCGCCGTCCAGCGAAAAACGGGAGCCGCCGTCCGGCATCACCCCCCGCCCCTGCGTTGCGCGAATCGCCTGGCACAAATTCGTTTTGCCGCTGACGCAGTATTCGCACTGCCGGCACTCCGGCGTATAAAGCGGGATGACATGGTCGCCGGGGCGGACGGACTGCACGCCTTCGCCGATTTCCGCGACAACGCCCGCGCCTTCATGCCCCAGCACGGCGGGAAAAATCCCCTCCGGATCCGCGCCCGAAAGGGTAAATTCGTCCGTATGGCAGATGCCCGTGGCTTTAATTTCCACCAGCACTTCGCCGGCTTGCGGTCCCTGCAAATCCAGCGTTTCCATGGAAAGCGGCTGTCCCGCGCCAAAGGCGACGGCGGCTTTGGTTTTCATAAAAT
>JBPCWY010000043.1:0-4322 GCA_051009035.1 Gammaproteobacteria bacterium | reverse complement strand
AGGGACGCAACGCAGGCGATGGCGAAACATTGCGCCATGACCGAAACGGCGTTTCTGGCGCGCACCAATCCGGCGTAAAACAACGCCAATCCGGGCAAGGTCATCATCAGCACCAGCGCGGTTGCCGCCAAAATCCACGCCGTATCGCCGCTGTCAATCCCCTCCGCCATCGCGGACGGGGCGGCAAAAAACGCCGCCAATGCCGCGGCGACAAGCCAACTTTTTCCAACTAATCTCTCCACCATGCCCGCAAGTATATCATTAATTCTTCCAAAATTGCCGCCGCGCGAAATTTTTTTAGATGCGAAAATTTGCGCGAAAATTTCGCCGATGCGCCAAAAAAAACGCCCGATTCCAATCCTGTTCCAACTCAATTTCATGCCGCAATTCCCGAAAGCGGAAAACGGACAAGGCGGCGCGGATAAAAAATACGCCGTTTTGCCGTGCGGCAGAATTTATTTTCCTTTCGCAATTTAAGATTAATCCCGTTTTTCCCGTCCAAAAATTCGCCCCGAAAATATAATAATAAAACGCCGTTTTCGCCGTGAAAGATTTTACCCTAATCTTAATTTGCAAGTAATCTAAAATAATCATCGGAAGTAATCCGAAAACCGTCGCGGTTTTTATCCGTTTTATTTTTCCTTTGCAATTTAAGATTAATCCCGCTTTTTCCCGTTCAAAAAATCCACCCCGAAAATATAATAATAAAACGCCGCTTTCGCCGCGAAAGATTTTATCTTAATCTTAATTTGCAAGTAATTTAAAATAATCATCGGAAGTAATCCGAAAGCCCAGCGAGAATTTTCGCGGCGGCGGTTAGGCGGCGTTTTTTTCGTTTTGTTGCCGCCACAGCTCGGCGTAGATTCCGCCCGCCGCGAGGAGGGATTCGTGTTTGCCGCGCTCGGCGATTTCGCCTTTTGCCAGCACGATGATTTCGTCCGCGTCCACAATCGTAGACAGGCGGTGCGCGATCACCAGCGCGGTGCGGGAGCGCGCGGCGGCGTTCATCGCGCTTTGGATTTCGGATTCGGTTTTGGAATCCAGCGCGCTCGTTGCTTCGTCAAAAATATACACCGCCGGATTTTTGAGAATCGCGCGGGCGATGGCGACCCGTTGTTTTTCGCCGCCGGATAATTTCAACCCGCGCTCGCCGACTTGCGTTTCGTATTGTTCCGGCAGGGCGTTGATAAAACCGGACAAGGCGGCGAGTTCGGCGGCGCGCGCAATGTCCGCATCGGTTGCGTTTAAGTTGCCGTAGCCGATGTTGTGTTTTAAAGTATCGTTAAACAATACCGCGTCCTGCGGCACGACTCCGATTGCCGCGCGCACGGATTCTTGGCGGCATTCGCGGAGGTCTTGTCCGTCTATAAAAATCCCGCCGCTTTGCGGGTCGTAAAAGCGAAACAGCAGGCGGGCGATTGTGGATTTGCCGCCGCCGGACGCGCCGACAATCGCCGTTTTTTTGCCCCGCCGCGCGGTGAACGAAACGCCGCGCAATATTTCGCCCCGCCCGTAACCAAAACGGACATTGCGAAATTCTACTTCGCCTCCTTGCACGCGCAACGGCGGCGCGCCGGGCAAATCGCGCACTTCCATTTTTTCGCCCAACAGCGAAAACATCGCGTCCATGTCGGTTAACGCCTGCCGGATTTCGCGGTATACCGAACCGAGAAAATTGAGCGGCAAATATAAATGCACGACATAACTGTATACCGCGACAAAATCGCCCGCCGTCCGGCGTTCCGCGGCGGCGTCCAAACCCGCCAGCATCATCACGCCGAACAAACCGGCGGCGATGACCGCGCCTTGCCCGATATTTAACAATGAAAGCGAAGTCCGGTTTTTGACCGCCGCGTCTTCGTAACGGACGAGCGCTTCGTCGTATTGCGCCGCTTCCGTTTTTTCGGCGGTGAAATATTTAACCGTCTCGTAATTTAATAAACTGTCTATGGCGCGGGTGTGGGCGCGCTGGTCGGCGGCGTTCATGCGGCGGCGAAATTGCAAACGCCACTCGGTAATTTTAATCGTAAACGCGACATAAATTAAAATCGCCGCGGCGGAAATCATCGCATATTTCCAGCCGAATAAAATCCACAGCGCGCCCGATACCAGCGCGATTTGAATCAGAGTCGGAATAATATGAAACACCGCAAAACTCAACAGCAATTCAATGCTTTTTACGCCCCGTTCAATAATCCGGGAAAGCCCGCCGGTTTGCCGGTTTAGGTGAAAACGCAGCGACAAGGCATGCAAGTGGCGGAAAGTTTGCAACGCCGCGGCGCGAATGGCGTTTTGCGCTACGCGGGCGAAAAAAAAGTGTTTGAGTTCGTCAAAACAATTTTGCAACAAACGCGCCGCGACAAAACCGCCGATTGCCAACGCCAAAGATACCGCGGTAAAACCGCCGCCGCCGACCAAATCCACCGCTTTTCCAAGCAACGGCGGAATGGCGACCGCCGCCAGCTGCTGCAACGACAACAACGCCATCGCTGCCGCCGCACGCCGCCGCAAACCGGCGTTGTCCGCCGGCCACAAATAGGGCCAAAAACCCCCCAAAATTTTTGCCGCCGAACGCTCCAAAGGCGCATATGTATTTTCCGGAGAATCAACCGCCATTTTTCTTGGCATATGCCCGGCGGGCGGCTGCGGTAAAAATAACCGCCGCCGCAAGTATCGCCGCCCATTCCACCGCCGCGCTTAATTCAAACGCCTCCCGTTGCGAGCGCAGCCAAACATCGTCCGCTATCATTCTGCCGGCAATCGCCGCCAGCAATCCGCAACCTCCGACAAGCAGCCAGCGCGCTTTTTGGAGCAGTTTAAGAATCAGCATGCTGCCGCCGACCATAATCGGAATGGACAGCAAAAATCCGAAAATCACCAGCGGCAAATCGCCGCCGGACGCCCCGGCAATGGCGAGAATATTATCCAAACCCATCACCGTATCGGCGATAATAATCGTTTTCATCGCCGCCCAAAACGAATCGCCCCCCTTAAATTCCCGGTCGTGGTCGCCGTCGTCAAGCAGCCGCCACGCGATATAATACAAAAGCAAACCGCCGACAAGCGACAAACCGGGCAGGCGCAACAATTGCAGCGCAAAAAAGACCAGCACCACGCGCACGACAATCGCCCCCGCCGTGCCGGCAATTACCGCTTTCTTTTGCAAATGCGGCGGGAGTTTGCGCGCCGCCAACGCAATCACAACCGCGTTGTCGCCCGCCAAAACGAGGTCTACCAAAACAATGGCGGCAAGGCGCGTCAGCCAGTCGGCGGAAAATTCCATAAAATTACGCCGCCGGAAAAAGCACTAAATCTTTAACTTCCGCGCGCACCGAAACATTGTCGCCCGGATGAAAATTAAACCGCGAGGGCCATTGCGAAAAAACCCGCCCGCCGCTTTGCAAACGCAGCGCGTATAAAGTCGTCGGACCGCGAAACGCGCGCTCTTCCACTTTTGCGGGCACGCCGTTTTCGGCGAGATGAATGTCGTCCGGACGCAGCAGGATTTGCACCGGGTCGCCCGCGGCGAGCAAAAAACCGCCGATTTTGGCGCAGCCGTCCAACACGCCCATTTCCATATCCACCCCCCCGGAAGAAGTCATCGTCCCGCGCAACAACGCGCCGTCCCCGACAAAACCGGCGACAAACGCGCACTGCGGGCGGCGGTATAAATTGTAAATTTCATCCCACTGGCACACCACGCCCTGATTAATCACGCCCCCCGTATCGGCGAGCAAAAACGCTTCGTGCTGGTTGTGGGTGACCATCAGCGCGGTCAGGCGGCGCGACTTGAGAATATCCCGCACTTGCCGCGCCAGCCGCTCGCGCAGGGTTTCGTCCAACCGCGAAAACGGCTCGTCCAACAACAACACTTCCGGCTTTGCCGCCAACGCCCGCGCCAGCGCCGCCCGCTGCTGCTCGCCGCCCGAAAGCTCGTGCGGATACGCATCGCGCAATTTGGACAGCCCGCACAACTCGCTCATTTCGTCCACAATTTTTTCGTCCTTGCCGCCGAAACGGATATTGCCGGCGACGGTAAGATGGGGGAAGAGGGCGAAATCTTGGAAAACCATGCCGATGCGCCGTTTTTCGGGCGGGACGGTTTTGCCGGGCGCGCTAATTTGCCGCCCGCCGACGGAGATAGCCCCGGCGCGGATTGGCTCCAACCCGGCGATGCACGACAGGACGGTAGTTTTACCGGAGCCGGAAGGCCCCATCAAACAGCCGATTTGCCCCGAAGGGACGCGCAACGAGACGCCGCCCAACCCGACTTTTTTGCCGGGATAAACGTGGTCCACGCGCTCAACTTCCAAAAGCGCCAT
>JBPCWY010000042.1:0-4109 GCA_051009035.1 Gammaproteobacteria bacterium | reverse complement strand
AAAAAAACCGCCGCCAAAAAATTCCGCGCAAAAAAACGCGGGCGGGTTTCGCTTTTTTGCGGAATGTTTTATAATTGCGGTTTTGAATATTAGGAGGCACAGATGCATAAACCCGCGCAAACCCGAGTTCCCATTCATCCGCTGCTGGCTTCGCGCTGGAGTCCGCGCTCGTTTGACGGCAAGCCGGTCGGCGAAGATACCGTGCTGGCGCTGGCGGAAGCGGCGCGCTGGGCGCCGTCCTGCTTTGGCGCGGAGCCGTGGCGTTTTTTGATTTGCAATAAATCCGGCGGCGCGGACGCGTGGCAAAAATTGTTTGAGTGTCTGGTGGAAGGCAACCGGGCGTGGGCGAAAAACGCGCAACTCCTCGTTTTAATCTGCGCCGAAACCGCGTTTGCGCATAACGGCAAAGAAAACCGCCATTGCCGCTACGATGCCGGGGCGGCGGCGATGAGCATGGTTTTGGAAGCGGAAAACCGCGGATTGCGCTGCCACCAAATGGGCGGTTTTGACGCGCAGGCGGCGCGCGAAGCGTTTGCTATTCCCGATTCTTTTGAATGCATGTCGGTGCTTGCCGCCGGATGGCAGGCGGGGGCGGGCCTGCTGGACGGCGAATTAAAAGAACGCGAAACCGCGCCGCGCAAACGCCGCCCGCTGGGCGAAGTTGCCTTTAACGGCGAATGGGGCAAAGCGGTTTAACCGGCGGTTTGATGCGGCGCATTCTCCAAACATTCCGCAAAACCGCGCCTTGCAACGGGCGCGCCCTAGAGGATTTGAACCTCTGGCCTTTGGCTTCGGAGGCCAACGCTCTATCCGCTGAGCTAAGGGCGCATAAAAAATAGCATTATACGCCATGCCAAACGACAACGCCATTCTAAACTTTTCCGCCCTCCCGCGTTTTGACGAAATCCGCGCGGAAGAAGCGTCTTTTGCCGTAGACACCGTTTTGGACGGGTTGCGCGCCGCCGCCGCCGCCGCCGCTATTGCGCCCGCCGAGTGGGATTCGGTATGCGCCCCGCTGGAAGAAGCCGAAGAAGCCGTCTCCCGGGTGTGGGGGCAAATTGAACACATGCACGCGGTTATGGAATCGCCCGGCTGGCGCGAAGCGCACCGCGGCAATTTGGAAAAAGTCGCGGCGCATTACGCGCGGCTGGGGCAGGACGAAGGCATTTACGCCAATTTGCGCGCGTTGCAAAAATCCGCCGCGCCGCTTTCCGCCGCGCGCAAAAAAATACTCCAAGATGCGTTGCGCGATTTTGAACTCTCCGGCGTCGGCTTGTCCGTTGAACAAAAATCGCGCTTTCGCCAAAACAGCGAACGCCTTTCCGCTTTGGCGGCGAAGTTTGGCGAAAACATTTTGGACGCGACAAAAGAAAACGCGCTGGATGCGGAAGAAAAAGATTTGGGCGAAATGCCGGACGACCTCAAAAAATCGGCGCGCCGCGAAAACAAATTTCGTTTCACCCTTTCGCAACCGTCATATATGGCGTTTATGCAATATTCCCCTGCGCGCGAAAAACGGCGCGAGATGTATTACCACTACCACACCCGCGCGAGCGAAGCCGGACCGGCGGCGCGCGACAATACGCCGCTCATCGCCGAAATTACCGCGTTGCGCGCGGAGCAGGCATCGTTGCTCGGTTTTGCCAATTACGCCGAACTCGCATTGCAAACGCGCATGGCGGAATCCCCCCGCGCCGTTGCGGATTTTTTGCGCGACTTGGCGGCACAAGCGATTCCGCATGCGCGGCGCGAAATGGAAGAGTTGCGCGCGCATGCGGCGGACGAATTAAATATTAAAGATTTGCAGCATTGGGATTTGCCGTTTGCGTCCGAACATTTGCGCCGCCGCCGTTTTGATTTTGCCGCCGCGGAGTTGCGCCCTTATTTGCAGGCGGACCGCGTCCTGCGCGGCATGTTTGATTGCGCCGAAAAACTATTCGGCGTCTCATTAGCCGAAACGGACGCGCCGGTGTGGATTTCCGAAGCGCGTTATTTTAAGGCGCAGGGCGGGGGCGGTTTGTATTTGGATTTATTCGCGCGCGAAACAAAACGGGGCGGGGCGTGGGTGGCGGAAGCGTTGTCGCGTTTTCGGCGGCGCGGCGAATTGCAACAACCGACAGCGCACATCGTTTGCAATTTTACGCCGCCCGCGCCTAATTCTCCGGCGTTATTAAATTGGGACGAAGCGCAAACATTGTTTCACGAATTCGGACACGCCTTGCACCACATCCTAACCGAAGCCGAAGATTATTCCGCGTCCGGAATGAACGGGGTGGAATGGGACGCAGTGGAATTGCCGAGCCAGTTTATGGAAAATTTTATCTGGGATTGGGAATCATTGCATCCGTTGACGGCGCACGCCGAAACCGGCGCGCCCCTGCCGCGCGCGTTGTTTGACCGCGCGCTTTCGGCGCGGCGTTTCCAAGCCGGCATGCGCCTGTTGCGGCAGCTGGAATTTGCCTTGTTTGATTTGTCTTTGCACGCCGCCGCGCCGCGCCCGTTTATGGAAGTATTAAACGAAGTGCGGCGCGAAACGGCGGTCCTGCCCGCGCCGGAATGGAATCGTTTTCCGTGCGGTTTTTCGCATATTTTTTCCGGCGGTTATGCGGCGGGATATTACAGTTATCTGTGGGCGGAAGTTCTCGCCGCCGACATGTTTTCCATGTTTGAAGAAAGCGGCAATGTCCTAAACGCGGAATTAGGCGCGCGTTTTCGCCGCGAAGTATTGGCGGCGGGCGGCACGCGCCCCGCCATGGAATCATTCACCGCCGCGCGCGGGCGCAAACCCGACTCCGCCGCCCTGTTGCGCCACTACGGACTCGCCTAAAACCGCCTTCGGCAAATTGGCAAATTCCGCAACGCGCGGTTTTTCGTCCCTTACGATTCGTCATTCCTGCGAAGGCAGGAATCTCTTTGCCGGCAACGGATAATTTCCCGTTTAATAAGGCAAATTTTGGCATGAAAAAATGCGGCGGTTATCATTACAAATTATTCCGGTTAAACGGATTCATATCCCGCAAGCGACAAAGAGATTCCTGCCTTCGCAGGAATGACGAATAGGTGCAGGAATGACGAATGGGGCAGGAATGGCGAGTGTGTGGAATGGAAAAAATGTGTTATGATACTGCGGCTTTGCAAATGATTAAACTCGCATGAAATATATGAAATCAAAAAAACGCCGCGCGCGGTTTTGTCTTAAACATAAACCGCGCGCATTGCATGTTAAATCCAACCATGCATGACGGCGCGCGCGAATTTTCGCCCGCAGCGGTTGCCGCTATGCGCCGCGCGTTGTCGCTTGCCGCCGAGGCGGCGGCGGACGGCGAAACGCCGGTGGGGGCGGCGGTGTATGACGGCGGCGGCAACATTATCGGCGAAGGCAAAAACCAAATGCGCGGCGGCTGCGACCCATCGGCGCACGCCGAAATTGTCGCGTTGCGCGCCGCGGCGCGGGTTTGCGGCAACTACCGCCTGCCCGAATGCGGCATGGCGGTGACGCTGGAACCGTGCATGATGTGCGCCGGGGCGGTTTTTCATGCCCGGTTAAAATCTTTGGTTTACGCCGCCGCAGACCCAAAAACCGGCGCGCTTGGCGGCGCGTATAATATTCTTCCGCTGCTCAAACCGCATGCCGAAATATGCGGAGGATTGTTTGCCGAAGAATCGGCGGAAATGTTGCGGAGTTTTTTTCGCGCGCGGCGATGATTGTTATTAATCTCGCCGAACAAACTTTGCGCCTTGGGGACGGGCGGCAATATCCCGTATCCGCCGCCGCCAACGGCGCGGGCGAAATCAACGGCAGCCACCAAACGCCGCGCGGACTGCATATCATCCGCGCCAAAATCGGGGCGGGCGCGCCGCCGAATACGGTATTTATCGGGCGGCGTCCGACCGGCGAAACATACTCGGCGGAATACGCCGCCAAAAACCCGCGCCGCGACTGGATACTAACGCGCATATTATGGCTGGGCGGATGCGAACCGGGCAAAAACCGCGGCGGCAAAGTAGACACATTGCGCCGTTATATCTACATTCACGGCGCGCCGGATTCCGTCCCCATGGGCGTCCCCGGCTCAATCGGCTGCATCCGCATGCGCAACGCCGATGTT
>JBPCWY010000041.1:0-14182 GCA_051009035.1 Gammaproteobacteria bacterium | reverse complement strand
GCGTTTTACGCGCATAATCCTTCGCCGGCGTATTTGTTCCAGCGTTTGTTGAAGACGGCGGCGATTTTGCCGCTGATGATTCCGTCCCGCGCTTGCCGCCATTTTTGGCGGTATTCTTCGCCGCTTTTTACCGGCGAATCGCCCGCGATAATGAAAGACGGAAAACAATCGCGCCCGCTTGGCGTGTTTGCCGGCTGGTAGCGCAAATCAAAACTCCACCGCACTCCGGCGGAATTGTTTGCGCCCGCGCCATGCACCGTCCGCCGGTGCAATAAAACCGCGTCTCCCGCTTTGGCTTCCAGCGGGATTAAATCGCTTTTGCGGATTGCGCCGTCCGGAATGTATATTTCGCCCGCCAATTCGCGCCCCGGACAATGGCGCACCAGCCCGAAATCGGCGGCGGGATTGCCCTCCCGTTTGTGGCTGCCTTTTTCGGCGAACATGCAGCCGTTTTCTATTGTCGCATCGCTGATTGCCAGCCACATGGTTAAAATCGGCGCGTCTTTTGCGTCTTCGGTCACCACGGCTTCGTCCTGATGCCAGAGCGTCCGCGATACATTTGCGTCTCCGGTGGCGGCGGCGGGCAGGAGATGTTGGGGCGGTTTGATGCGGGTATGTTGGACCGGACTTAACGCCGCCGGTTCGCCGACAATTTGGCGGACGATGGCGGTAATTTTCGGGTGCGTGACGAGATTAAAAACCGCGTCATCGCCGAAAAACCCGGCTTGTTCGCGCCATTCTTCGCCAAACAACCGCCGCCATTCCGCCGTTTCCGCCGCCAAATCGCCGAGCATCGGCAGGGAAATATCCAAATGCTGGTAGCATTGCGGCGCGGCGCATAACAGCGCGGTGATTTTTTCGCCAAACCCGGCGCGCGCGGCGGGCGCGTCCATCATTCCCAAACGGACGCAACGGGCGACGATGTCGTCCACCCGCGCGGCGTAAGCGCGGCGGACGGCGGCAAGCGTTTCCGCATCCACTACGCCGGGAACGACCAATGCGCCGTTGCGCTCAAAAGAATCAAGTTGCTCGTCGGTTAACATGGCACTCTCCAAATTTAAACAACGCGAAAATTATACAATGCAAATTTAAAAAATAAACAACGGCGAAACGAAAAAATTAAACTTTTTTGCGTTGCCGCCGTTTTAAGATTTTGCCGCGGAGTTTTGCGGGAATAGAAAAATATTACTTTTTCCGCGGGATTTTTATTCGCCGCCGCATAACGCTTCCGCCCAGTGCATGATACGGATGTTTTTTCCGGTGCGGCTTAATCGCCCTTCCAAATGCAGCATGCATCCCAAATCGCCCATGAGCGCGATTTCGGCTCCGCTGGCGGCGATGTTTTCGCATTTGCGGTCGGCGATGGCGGTTGAAACGCCGCCGAATTTTGCCGCAAAACCGCCGCCAAAACCGCAGCATTCTTCGCAGTCGTCCATTTCCACAATTTCCACGCCCGCTTTTTTTAACAATTCGCGCGGGGCGTTTTTGATATTCAACTCGCGCAAACCGGCGCAGCAGTCGTGGAAGGTTGCGCGCAGGGGTTTTCGGGGGGGCGGGGCGTATTCCATTTTTTGCAAAAATTCGCCAAGCTCAAAACATTTTCCGGCGAAAGCGCGCATTTTTTCGTGGTCTTCGCCGAAGATTTCCCGCCAGTGGACGCGAAAAACGCCGCAACAGGAAGCGGACGGAAATACCACGGCATCGCAATCGCCAAACAAACCGGCGCAGTTTTCCGCCAATTCGGCGGCGGCGTCAAACATCCCTTCGTTGTAGGCGATTTGCCCGCAACAGGTTTGCCGGGGCGGATAAAACGGCGAGGCGCCCGCATCCCGGATTAGCCGCAGGGCGGCGTCGGCAATTTGCGGACGCATTACATCCGCCAGACAAGTCGCAAAAAGCCCCGCTTTCATGGACGGAATCATACCCCAAAATATAAAAAAATTTTCATTGCGCCGCGAAACTGAATAAAACGGCGTTTTTTCAATAAAATAACAATTTTTCCGCGAAACGGGCGAAAGGTTGAAATTGGCGGGCGGGCGGTTAAATTTTTTTCGGCGGGGGGAAAATCCGGGATTAAACGGGTAAGATTTGGTAAAATACGCTTTTATTGAAAGGAGGCATTTATGTCAAAAGAAGAACTTGAGAATCGTCTCAAGAAAATTGTGTCCGAAGAATTGGGCGTGGAAGAATCTAAAATCACCATGGAGTCAAAATTTATTGACGACTTGGGGGCGGATTCGCTGGACACCGTGGAGCTGGTGATGCGCTTGGAAGACGAATTTAGCTGCGAGATTCCCGACGAAGAAGCCGAAAAAATTGTCAGTATCGGGGACGCGTTTCGCTACATAGAAAACCGCCAGCCGGAATAATATGACCGGCGGGCGCAAAGTCGCCGTCACCGGTTTGGGCGCTTTGTCTCCGGTCGGCAATACGGCGGAAGATTCATGGCGCGCCGTTGTTGCCGGAAAAAGCGGCATTGCGGCGATTAGCCGTTTTGACCCGTCCGCGTTTTCGGCGCGCATCGCCGGCGAAGTGCGGGATTTTAATGTCGCCGATTACCTCCCCGAAAAACGGGCGCGCCACATGGATTTGTTTATTCATTACGGCGTCGCCGCCGGAATGCAAGCCGTCTCCGATGCCGGGCTGGGCGATTCCGAGCCGGACCCGGAGCGCATCGGAGTCGCCATCGGCTCCGGCATCGGCGGGTTGCGCATGATTGAAAAAGTGCAGGATATTTACCGCGAAAGCGGGGCGCGCCGCATTTCGCCTTTTTTTGTGCCGGCGACGATTATCAACATGATTTCCGGGCACTTGTCCATTATGTATAATTTTTTCGGCCCGAATGTCGCCATGGTTTCGGCATGCACGACCGGAGCGCACAATATCGGGGACGCCTACCGCATGATATGTTACGGGGACGCCGATGTGATGGTTTGCGGCGGCGCGGAAGCGGCGATTACGCCGCTCGGATTGGGAAGTTTTGCGTCCGCGCGGGCGCTGACTCCGGATTATGCGGACGAACCGGAGCGCGCGTCCCGCCCGTTTGATTCGCGGCGCAACGGGTTTGTATTGGGCGAAGGCGCGGGGGTTTTGGTGCTGGAAGAATACGAACGGGCGCGGGCGCGCGGGGCGAAGATTTACGCGATGATGGGCGGTTACGGCATGAGCGCGGACGGCTACCACATGACCGCCCCGCGCGAAAACGGCGAAGGCGCGGCGCGCGCGATGCAAAACGCGATGCGGGACGCCGGACTCAACGGCGAAGATGTGGATTATATTAACGTGCACGGCACTTCCACGCCGCTCGGCGATATTGCCGAAACGCGGGCGATTCGCGCCGCATTGGGAAACGCCGCAGGGCGCGTGATGGCGAGTTCCACGAAATCCATGGTGGGGCATTTGCTTGGCGCGGCGGGCGGATTGGAGGCGGTATTTTCGGTGCTGGCATTGCGCGACAACATTGCGCCGCCGACAATTAACATTGATTTTCCCGATTCCGAATGCGATTTGGATTATGTCGCGGGCGCGGCGCGCCAAAAACCGCTGCGCAATGTGCTCAGCAATTCTTTCGGTTTTGGCGGCACAAACGCAACGCTGGCGTTTGGCGCGGCATAATTTCGCGCGCTATGCGTTTGCTCGCCGTCCACATTAACGGGTTTAAATCGTTTTGCGAACCCGCCGCAATCGCGGTGCGGAGCGGGATGACGGGCGTTGTCGGTCCGAACGGCTGCGGCAAATCAAACATTATTGACGCGCTGCGCTGGGGATTGGGCGAATCCCGCGCGTCCCTGTTGCGCGGCGGCGCGTTGCAGGATGTTTTATTTAACGGCAACGGCAAACGGCCGCCGAGCGACTGGTGCGCGGTGGAAATCCGTTTTGCCGCGGACGAAAACGACGATTTGGGGATGTGGCGCGGCGCGTCCGAAATTGCGGTAAAGCGCGAACTCGGGCGGGACGGGCAATCCGCTTTTTACATTAACGGGCGCGCGGCGCGGCGGCGCGATATTGTAGATTTATTCCGCGGCACCGGCGTATCGCCGCGTTCTTACGCGGTGGTGGAGCAGGGCATGGTGGGGGCGATTGCGGAAGCGTCTCCGGATGATTTGCGGAAGTTTTTGGAAGAAACGGCGGGCGTTGCGCATTACAAAGACCGGCGGCGGGATGCGGAACGGCGGCTGGCAAGTTGCCGCGCCAATTTGGAACAGTTGGGGCAGTTGTTGGACGCGTCCCGCCGCCGCCAAGAATCGCTGAAACGGCAGGCGCGGGCGGCGCAACGGCATTCCGCGTTGGGCGATGCGATTAATGATTTGGAAGTATTATTGATTTTGCAAAACCGCGAAAGCGAACGGGAAAAACTCGCCGCCAAAGAACGCGAAATTGCTACGCTGGAAGAGCGCATCGCCGGTTTGCGGGCGAAGACGGAATCGCGCCGCGCCGCGGCGGAAGCGGCGCGCGCCGAACACGAAGAATGGCAAAAGCGGGCGCGCGCCGGAGACGCCGATTTGGCGCGGGCGCAAGCCGCCGCCGAACAAGTGCGGCGCGATTACGAACACGCCGAACAAAAACGCGCGCAGCTGCAAGCCCGCGCCGCCGCCGAACAAGGGGAACAAAGCGAATTGGACGCCGCCGCCGCGCAATGCGCCGAAGACAAACAGCGGGCGCGCAACGAATTAAAAACCGCCGCGGCGGAATTGGAAAAATGCGCGAAGGACGTTGAGCGCGCCGAAGCGGAATTAAAACAATTGCAAGACGCGCACCGCGCTACCGAAAGCGAAACCGAAACGGCGCGGCAAAAACTCGCCGAAGCCGGGCGGCAGCGCGAAGGCGCGCGGATGCGCGCGCGTTTGACGGAAGAACAACGCGGCGCGTGGGAAGAGCGGCTCGCCGAATTGCGCGCCGCCTTAAAACAAACCGAACAACGCGAAACCGCGCCGCCTTCCGCCGCCAAAGCCGCAAAAACCGCGGCGGCGCGCGAAGAATCGCACCGCGCGGCGGAAGCCGCATGCAAAACATTGTCCGGCGAAGAATCGGCGGCGTTGGAAGAATTGCGCGCCGCCGAAAAAGCGCAGGCGGCGGGCGAAGCCGAACGCGCCGCATTGCAATCCATGGAAGAAAAACACGAATGGAAAACCGCCGCGCCGCCGCGCCTTTCCGCCGAATTGCGCGCCGCCGCCGGAGAATGGGCGCGCGCGTTGGATTCGGCGTTGGGGCGTTTTGCCGCCGCTTATACGGTGCCTTCGGTGGAAGAATTTTTGCGCGGCGGTTTGCCGCCTTCCGGCGCGGGCGTGGCGGACATGCAAGGCGCGGCGGGCGCAAAACCGGCGAAGGATAAACAAGAAACGGAATCCGGTGCGGCGAATGCATCGCGCGCAAATTGGACTTCGCTGCTTTCGTTGTTGCAGGCGGCGCCGGAGACGCGTCCGTTTTTGGCGGCGCATTTGCGCGGCGTTTATATTGCCGAAGATTTGTCTTCGGCGCGGGCGCGGCGGCGCGAACTTTCCGCCGATGAAATGATTGTAATGCAAGACGGCGCGGTGTTTATGCGCGATGCGGTTTTTGCCGCGGGGGAAGTGCGGGGCGGTTTTGACTGGCAACGGCGGTTGTCCGCGCTGGATGATTTTCTCGCGCAAAACGCGGCGCGCATGCAAAAAGCGCAAACGCGGGCGGACGAATGCCGCAAGCGCGTTGCGGAATCCGAAACGGCGCGGGACAAAGCCGCGGCGGCGCTTGCAACGGCGCGCGCCGAATTGTCCGAAGCGCGCATCGCCGAAGTGCAGTGGGAAGAGCGGCGGCGCAACGCCGAAACCCGCCGCCGCGAAATTCTTTCCGAAATCAAATCCGCCGAAGCGGCGCAAAAACTTTCGGCGCGGGAAGAAAGCGAATTGGACGCGGGCGGCGCGGAAAACGCATGCGCCAAAGCCGAAACAGAATTGGCGCAGGCGCAAAAGCGGGGCGAAACATCGGCGCGCAATTTAGAAAACCGCCGCGCGGCGGAACAGCAATGCATTTTGCGCGCCCGCGAATTGGGAATCCAAAAAGAAAACATCGCGCGCCAGTCCGAATCTTTAACGGCGCAAGAGCGCGACATCGCGCGGCGGCGAAAAACGCTGGCGGAGCGCATCGCCGCGGGCCGGGAGGAGATTGCGCAAACCGCCGAACCGGCGCTTGCCGGCAACATCAAAAAACGCGCCGCCGAATTGGCGAAAGCGCGGGCGGCGCAGCAGAAAATCGCCGAAGAAGAAACGGCGCGCGCGCAACAAATTTCCGCCGCAAACGAAGAACGCGAACAGCAGTTGCGCGGGTTGGAAGAATTGCGCGAACAAAACACCGCGCT
This sequence comes from Gammaproteobacteria bacterium, assembly GCA_051009035.1. Lineage (GTDB taxonomy): Bacteria > Pseudomonadota > Gammaproteobacteria > Tethybacterales > Persebacteraceae > Persebacter. Next base: position 7,848 of record JBPCWY010000041.1, on the reverse strand, counting down.
GCAAGTGCAAAAGCGCGAAATCTCCCTGACCGCGGAGCGTTTGGAAAATTCCCTGGAAGATTACGCGCGGGACGAAGAGCGTTTGGCGGCGTTGCGCGCGCGCGGTTTGGGCGAAGAAGAATTGCGCGGCGAAATCGGCGCGCAGCGCGCCAAACGCGAGCGGCTGGGGGCGATTAATTTCGCCGCCGCCGGCGAATACGCCGAAGGCGAAACGCGCCTGCAAGAATCCGAAACGCAGCGGTTGGATGTGGAATCGGCGGCGGACGATTTGCAAAAAACTATCCGGCGCATTGACGACGAAACGCGCGGCTGTTTGCGCGATGTTTACGAAAATGTCAACCGCGAGTTTGGCGGATTATTCCGGCGGCTGTTCGGCGGCGGCGAAGCCGAGCTGGCGATGGACGGCAATTCGTTTTTGGACGCGCAATTTGAAATTCGCGCGCGCCCGCCGGGCAAGCGGATGTTTCCGGTGCGGATGCTTTCCGGCGGCGAAAAAACCGCGACCGCGCTGGCGTTTATTTTCGCCCTGATGCGCCGCACGCCGCCGCCGTTTTGCATTATGGACGAAGCGGACGCGACTCTGGACGATTCGCGCACTTCGCTGTTTGTCGCGCTGCTCAAAGAAATGTCCGCGCATTTTCAATGCCTCGTGGTGACGCACAACAAAAATACGGTGGAAGCGATGGAGCATCTCATCGGCGTGACGCAGGAAGAAAAAGGCGCGTCCAAAATCGTTTCGGTGTCGCGCGAAGACGCGGTGCGGGCGGCGACATGACGGAGATTCTTAATATGTTTAATTGGGAATACGCGTTGTTTTTAATCGGCGCGGCGGCGGCGCTCGGCGCGGCGTTATATTTTGCCATGCGCGCCGAACAACCGCCGCCGCCCGTCAAAAAACGGGAAAACAAAGAACCGTCTTTTGCCTCGCGCAAGCCTTCCGCCCCGCAAGAAGCGGCGGCGGAAACCGAAACGCCGCCGGCTGCGCCCGCCGCAGCGTCTGCCGAAACGCCCGCCGGAAAACCGCCCGCGGCATTAAACCCGCGCAAACCGCAGGGCACTTTGCCGATGGAAAATTTTACGCCGCCCGAATTGCCGGAGCCGTCCGAATCCATGCTGCCTTTGGAGATGTGTTATGCGGCGCGGTTATACGGGCGCGACAAAACCGCCCCCGCCGGGCTCGCCGCTTTGTTGCAGGAGATGCGCCCGGCAAACGCCAAAAATACTTACCTGCTCGGTTTTGATTCCGATGCGAAACAATGGCGGATGCCGCCGGATATGCCGTGCCGCGATTGGATATTGGCGGTGCCGCTCGCCGACCGCGGCGGGGCGCTGGACAACGAAGATATTCGGCGGATGGAAGAAGGCGCGCGCGCGTTTGCCGAAAAAGCGAAGATGCATCCGGTTTTTCCCGCGCCGTTTGAAGCGTTGGAAAACGCCGGGCGCATAGACCGGTTTTGCGCCGCCGCTGATATTTTTATAGAGCTGCGGTTGTCCGGCGCGGAACGCCCGGCGGCGCGCATCGGCGAAGTCATGCGCCTCGTCGGCATGAGCGGCAACGGGCGCGGTTATGTCCGCCGCGCGAACAGCGAAGAATTGTTTCGCGGACGGGTCGCGCCCGTGCCGGCGTCCGGCAACGCACGGCAAATTATCGTATTTGAAATGGACGCGCCGAATATCAGCGACCCGCCCCGCGCGTTCCAAGAAATGATGCGCGCCGTCCGCCGCGCCGCCGATATGCTGGATATGCGCGTGACCGACCCGAAGGGCGCGGATATTGACGAGCGGCGGGAAGCGGACATGTGCCAAAAATTGTCGTTGTTGGCGGCGCAAATGCGCGAGTTCGGCGCGCCGCCGGGAGGCGCGATTGCCCGCCTGATTTTTTCTTAAAGTGGAAGGCGAAGCCGAAGCCCGCCGCCGCTTGCGCGAATTGCGCCGCATTATCCGCGAAGCCGCGCGCGCGTATTTTGACGAAGACGCGCCGCTGATGGCGGACGATGAATACGACAAATTATTCGCCGAATTGCAGCAGTTGGAAAAATTGCATCCGCGTTTGCAAACCGCCAATTCGCCGACGCAAAAAGTGGGCGGGCGGCGCGCCGCAAAATTTAAACCTTTCCGCCATCCTTCGCCGATGCGTTCCTTAAACAATGTTTTTACGGCGGAAGAAGCGCGCGATTTTTTTACCCGCATGCAAAAAATCGCCGGACCAAACGCGCGTTTTGCGGCGGAATTAAAACTGGACGGCGTGGCGATGAATGCAGTGTATGAAAACGGCGCATTGCGCGCCGCCGCCACCCGCGGAGACGGCGAAACCGGCGAAGACATTACCGCCAACGCCAAAACCGTCGCCAACTTGCCCGCGCGGATTTCCAATGCGCCCCCTTTTTTGGAAGTGCGCGGCGAAGTGGTGATGACGTTTGCCGATTTTGCCGCGCTCAACGCGCGCCAGCGCGAAACCGGCGGCAAAGTTTTTGCCAACCCGCGCAACGCCGCGGCGGGCAGTTTGCGCCAGCTGGACGCGGACATTACCGCATCGCGCCGCCTGCGGTTTTACGCGCACGGCATCGGCGACATGGACGCCCCCCCGCGCGAATCGCACGGCGACATTATCGCGTGGCTGAAACAAGCGGGTTTTGACGCGGCGGAAGACCCGGAGGTGTCGTCCGACCCGGAAGCGTTATTGCGTTATTACGAAGACAAGGAAGCGTGCCGCGCGGAGTTGCCGTTTGGCGCGGACGGTGTGGCGTATAAAATGGATTCGCTGGCGGCGCAAAAAAAAATCGGTTATGTTTCGCGCGCCCCGCGTTTTGCCGCGGCGTATAAATTTTCCGCCGAAAGGGCGGCGGCAAAAATTACCGCGATAGAATTGCAAGTGGGGCGCAGCGGCGTGTTGACTCCGGTCGCGCGGATTTCTCCGGTTAGCGTCGGGGGAGTCGTGGTTACCAACGCAACGCTGCATAATTTGCGCCACATCAAAGACGGCGTGGCGGACGAAAATGGCGCGCCGGTTGATATTCGCCGCGGCGATTATGTGGAAATCTACCGCGCCGGCGATGTTATTCCGCGCGTGGGAAAAGTATTTGCGGCGCGGCGCAATAAAGAATCGCGTCCATGGTTTCCGCCGTCCAAATGCCCGTCCTGCGGCGGCGCGGCGGAAGCGGACGACGGGGAAATTTTTTTATACTGCCGCAACGAAAATTGCGCGGCGCGGCGCATTGCGCGGATGGAACATTTTGTCGGGCGCAACGCGATGGATATTGACCATGTCGGGGGCGTCGTTTTGGAAAAACTTTTTGCCGCGGGCGCGGCGCGCGCGCCGTCCGATTTATACGCGCTGCGCGAAAGCGATTTGCTTGCGCTGGAACTTATCGCCGAACGCGCCGCCAAAAATATTCTCGCCGCGATTAATAAAAGCCGGCAGACGGAACTGGCGCGTTTTTTGTTTGCATTGGGAATCCCGTCCGCGGGCGAAACATTGTCGGCGCAATTGGCGGAGTTTTTTGGCGCGCTGGATAAACTGCAAAACGCGCCGCCGGAATCGTTTGCGTTTGCGCGCGATGTCGGCGCGGAAACGGCGTCCAACATTGCCGAATTCTTTGCCGTCCCCGAAAACGCCGCGGAAATCGCCAAACTGCGCGCCGCCGGCGTGCAATGGGAAGAGCGCGAATACGCCCCCGCATCGCGCCCGCGCCCGTTGTCCGAATTTTTAACGGCGATGGCGTCCCTCAAAAATATTTTGCCGCCGGAAAAAATACATTTAATTAACGGCGAACCGCCGTTGCGCGGTTTGGGAAAAGGCGCGGCGGAAAAATTGTCCGCGCATTTCGGAAGTTTGGCGCGCCTCGCCGCCGCCGATATTTTGCAAATTGCCGCGCCGCTCGGCGGCAACATGGCATTGGCGGAAAAAACGCGCGCGTTTTTGGAGGATCCGCACTACGCAAAAATGCGCGTTTTTTTGGAAGGATTGGGATTTGCCTGGATTGGAGAAATAGCAGACGGCGCGCCGCTTTCCGGCAAAACTTTTGTCTTGACCGGCGTATTATCCGTTTCGCGCCGGGACGCCAAACGGCGCATTACGGAACAAGGCGGCGCGGTAACCGGCAGCGTATCTTCCAAAACCGATTATGTCGTCGCCGGGGAAAATCCGGGAAGCAAAATTCGCGATGCGGAAAAACTCGGAGTCGCCGTATTGAACGAAACGCAATTAAACGAAATATTAAACGCCGCCGCGCAAACCGGCGCGGATAAAACTTAAATTAAAAAACGGCGCCCGCAAATTGTCCGGCGGCGCAATGATTAACTTTGTTTATTAACTGCATTGATTAACCGCGCCGTTTTTTTGTAAAATTTTCGGGCAAAAGAAACGGCAAAAAACGGGCAGGGAAAATGTTTGCAATTATCCGGCGGAGTATCCGGCAATGCAATTATTAACCGCGCTGTTTTTACAAAACTTTCGGACAAAAAACAGCGAAAAATGGACGGAAAATGTTGCAATTATCTCGCGGCGTATCCGGCGGCGCAATCATTAACCTTCCCGTTTTTTGCCGGAAATTTTCGCGGTAAAGAAAGCGGTAAAGAAATAGTAAAATTTTCGGACAAAAACGGCGGGCGACATAAAAAAACGGCGTTTGCGGATTATTCGCGATGCATTGATTAACTGCTTTGGTTGTTCATTAAAAAACGCGGGCAAAAGCGGCGAAAAAATAGCGTATAAAAATGGCGAAAAGGGTTTTGTATTGTGGGCGCGTTGTGGTAAAATAGGCGGCTATGAAAAGGGCGGAAGCGAAACGCGCATGACGGCGGAACCTTTGGCGGCTAATTCGGCTTCCGGAGCGGCGGTCGCCGATGTGCGCGGACGCGAAATTTTGGACTCGCGCGGCTATCCGACTGTGGAAGCCGAAGTGCGGCTCGCTTGCGGTATCTCCGCCTTTGCCGCCGCGCCTTCCGGGGCTTCCGCCGGTTCGGGCGAAGCACCGGAATTGCGCGACAACGAAGCGCGCATGCAAGGACGCGGAACGCGCCGCGCCGCGGAAAATTTAAATAACGCAATCTCCGCCGCATTGCGCGGCGCGAATGTTTGCGCGCAGGAAGAAATTGACGGCGCATTGCGCGCCGCAGGCGGCGGCGAAAATTTGGGCGCAAACGCGTTGCTCGCCGCGTCTTTGGCGGCGGCGAAAGCGGCGGCGGCGTTTTGCGGCATGCCGTTATACCGCTACTTGGGCGGCGGCTCGGATGGCAATTTAAGCGGCGGTTCGGGCGGCGGTTTAGGCGGGACTTCGGGCGGCAAAACGCTTCCGATGCCGTTGATGAATATTTTGAACGGCGGCGCGCACGCGCGCAATAATTTGGATGTGCAGGAATTTATGATTGCGCCGCTGGATTTTCCCGATTTTGAATCCGCGTTGTTTGCCGGCGCGGAAGTATTTCACGCCCTCGGCAATATCTTAAAAAAACGCGGCGCTTCCGATGCCGTTGGAGACGAAGGCGGTTTCGCCCCCGATTTGCGCGGTAGCGAAGAAGCGTTGGATTTGTTAACCGAAGCGGCGCAACTTGCCGGATATGCGCCGGGAAAACAAATCGGACTCGCGTTGGATTGCGCGGCGAGCGAATTATTTGACGGAAAACAATACCGCATGCCGGGCGAAAATTTTTGCGGCAGCGCGGAAGAGTTTGTTGAAAAATTGGCGCAATGGCGCGAACAATATCCGATTGTCAGCATAGAAGACGGTTGCGCCGAAGACGATTGGGAAGGATGGCGCATGCTAACCGCGCGGCTGGGGGATAATACGCAGCTGGTCGGGGACGATTTGTTTGTCACGAATTGCGCGCTGTTGCGGCGCGGCGTTGCCGAAAAAGCGGCAAATGCGTTATTGGCAAAACCCAACCAAATCGGCACATTAACCGAAACTTTGCGGGCGGTGGAATTGGCGCGCGAATCCGGCTACGCCGTTATTTTGTCGCACCGCTCCGGCGAAACCGAATACGCCGATTTGGCGGATTTGGCCGTGGCTTGGGATGCGGGACAAATTAAAACCGGCGCGCCCTGCCGCGGCGAACGGACGGCGAAATACAACCGCTTGTTGCGCATCGCGGACGATCTCGGCGATTCCGCCGCCTATTTGGGCGGGGGGGCGTTGCGCGGACGATGAACGCGCGCGCCTGTTATTTTGCGGCGTTGCTTTTTGCGGCGGGCGGCGCGTGGTTTTTCTATTCCGCCGCGTCCGACCCGCGGGACGGGGCGGGGCGCACCGCCATACTCAAAGAAGATATTTTAAAACACCGGGACGAAAACGCCCGCATCGCGCTGGAAATTGAAGAAATGCGCGTGTTAGTCAAAGATATTAAAGCCCGTCCGGAGCGCATGGAAGAAATCGCGCGCCGCCGCCTGCAACTCATTAAACCCGGCGAAGTTTTTGTCCTGCCGTCCGGACGCTAATCCGGCGGCGGGCGTTAATTTTCCGCGGCAAAGTTTTTTTTTGCCGCGGGGCGCAAAAACGGCGCGCAAGTTTGGAATGCATGCGAAAATACGGGACGGATATCCGCCGCGTAAAAACGGGGCGGTTAAAACATTGTTAAAAATTTTAAACGAAAGGAAAATATTATGACCGCCGCACCCGCGTCCAATACCGCCGCGCAAAACGATTTTGCCGTCGCCGACTTGTCGCTCGCCGCTTGGGGGCGGCGCGAAATCACCATCGCCGAAACCGAAATGCCCGGGCTGATGCGGATGCGCGCGGATATGTCCGCAAACAAACCGCTGGCGGGCGCGCGCATCGCCGGCTGTTTGCACATGACGGTGCAGACGGCGGTGTTGATTGAAACGCTGCGGGATTTGGGCGCGGAAGTGCGGTGGTCGTCCTGCAATATTTTTTCCACCCAAGACCACGCCGCCGCCGCAATGGCCGCCGCGGGCGTTGCGGTTTTTGCGTGGCGCGGCGAAACCGAAAAAGAATATTGGGATTGCGTGGAGCGCACTTTCGCCGGACCGGACGGCTGGACGCCGAATATGATTTTGGACGACGGCGGGGACGCAACCCTCCTCGCGCACGAAAAATATCCGGACATGCTCGGCGCAATCCGCGGCATTTCCGAAGAAACTACAACTGGCGTGCAGCGGCTTTACGACATGCACCAAAAAGGCGCGCTGCGCTGTCCGGCATTTAATGTCAACGACTCGGTAACCAAAAGCAAGTTTGATAATTTATACGGTTGCCGCGAATCCCTGTTGGACGGCATCAAGCGCGCCACGGATGTCATGGTCGCCGGCAAAATCGCGGTCGTTTGCGGCTACGGCGATGTCGGTAAAGGATGCGCCCAATCGTTGCGCGGGCAGGGCGCGACGGTATGGATTACCGAAATAGACCCGATTTGCGCGTTGCAAGCGGCGATGGAAGGATACCGCGTCGTGACGATGGACGAAGCATGCGGTGCGGGCGATATTTTTGTAACCGCCACGGGTTGCGCGGGCGTGATTACATTCGCGCATGCGCAACGCATGAAACACAACGCGATTGTATGCAACATCGGGCATTTTGATTCCGAAATTGCGGTTGCGGAGTTGCGCGAAAAATGCGAATGGGAAAACATCAAACCGCTGGTGGACCATCTTATTTTTGAAGGCGGCAAACGGATAATTTTGTTGGCGGAAGGGCGGCTGGTCAATCTTAGCTGCGCCACGGGACATCCGAGTTATGTCATGTCCGCGTCTTTCACAAACCAGGCGCTGGCGCAAATAGAATTATTCGCCAACCACGGCAAATACAAAACGGGCGTGCATGTATTGCCGAAGCATTTGGACGAATGGGTGGCGCGCCTGCACTTGGCGCATGTCGGCGCAAAACTAACCGA
>JBPCWY010000040.1:0-5056 GCA_051009035.1 Gammaproteobacteria bacterium | reverse complement strand
CTTCGTCGTAGATTTGCGCGACTTTTTGGGCGAGCGTTTCCCACTCGCCGATAGCGAGCAGCCCGGTTTCGTGCTTGGCGGTAAAATCATTTTCCGCAACCGCAAAGCGCGGGTCTTGTTCGTGGATTCCCAAAGCCGCATATTGTTCGTAAGACATAAAATATCTCCTCTCCTTCCGGCAAAATTCCGAAAGCGGCGCAATTATAACGCAAAACCCCGTTTTTCGCCAAATCCCGAAAATTTGCCGTTTTTTACCGGCAAATAGTATTTTCGGACTTGTATAAGGGCGGATTTTTGCTATAATAAGCGTAGATTCCCCTTTTTGGGAGAGATATGAAGAAAGGATGTTGACAATGAAAAACATTATTTTAACGGGAAGCGCGAATCGGCGCAAATCCCGCTTTCCTGTTGCGGCGGCGATTATTGCCGGTTTTTTGGCGAGCGCTTGCGGCGGCGGTGGCGGCGCGAGTCCGTCCATTGAGCAGTCCGCCGGGCGGGAACTGATTAACAACATCCGGGAAAACAGCGGAGGAGAGGCGGTCATGATGAACGCCGAGCGGGTTCAAGCCGTAGCGTCCGGAATTACGGCGGATAAATCCGCGCGGCGCGCAGTCGCCGGAACTTCGCAAAATATTGGCAGCATTACGCAAAGCACCAACGGCAATGACCGGGTGCGCGTGAAAAAGGAAAGCGGCAATATTGCTTATACTGCGGGGGAAGGGTTGCTCGCGCTTTTTAATGAACCGGTTGTGGAAAACACTGCTGCGGGAAGAAAATGGGAGGGAACAAATCTTAGCCAGCCGGCAAATGTGACGCTGGATTATGCTTATGTTGTTTGTGACGGCGCAACATGCAACAGCGCGGTTAATAATGTCGCCGGCGAAACCGCGGGCGCTTTTTATTATGTTTCCGGTTTTTGGCATCAAGACGGCGATTTTGGCGCTTTTGCGGACGGTTCCCCGCATACTTCCAATTTGCCAACGGATAGGACCGCGTCTTTTGTCGGGTTGTCGTCCGGATATTATTGGCAAGGGGAAGATACGCCCAAGGGTTCTTATTTGGGGGTTGCTTCTTTTACGGCAAATTTTAATAACGAGCCGGCGGTTAGCGGCGAAATGGAATTTGCCGCGGGTTTTGACGGCGCTTTGGCTATTAACGAAGACCTCGGCGGCGTTGTTTTTTCTTTTGCCGAAAGCGCCGTTAGTTTAACGAACGGCATTTATGCCGTTTCCGGCGGCGGCGTTTCTTGCGGCGCGGGTTGCACGCTCGGCGATGCGTCCGAAAACAGCTGGGGCGGCATGTTTATTAATGTATCGGCGGAGCCGTCTCCGGTGCCGGATGCGTTTGCCGGAACTTACGGCATTAGCGATGTGGAAATTAACGGCAAAGATTATGATTTTCTCGGAATTTTTGCGTCCGCCGACAGCGGCGCCGGAGAATTAGGCGATGTTGCCGCAAATCCCTCTCCCAACCCCGACCCAACCCCGACCGAATCGGTTGTCGCGCAGTTTGGGCAAGCCGACAACATAGGCGATGCGGCGCTTGTTTCTTTGACGATTGTTTTGTCGCAAGACGCGCAAAGCGGATTAAATTTTTCAATCGGAGACGGTATTGACGGTTCAATCTTAAACGATGTTGACCCTGTTACCGACGCGGTGTGGGGAAACGGTTCTTATATTTCGTTTGGCGAAAAAATCTATTGGAACGAATTGGAAAAAATTTCCGGCAGCGGCGAAAACATGCAATTTTCGTATTACGATATTTACACCAACCGGGAAAACAACCGCGATTCCGAATATTGGGTCGGCGGGCATTGGTTTGAGTGGATAGAAAACGGGGATTTAATCGGCGAAGGCGGAAGCGCATCATTAAACGATTACGAATTGGGCGCGCTGGCGTATTATGAAGGATTGCCGTTGCGCAATATTCCCAACTCGGGAACGGCGGTTTATCACGGACAGGCAAGCGCCTTGGCTTTGGATACTACGCGCAGCGACAGGGACGACCTTTATAACTATGCGGATTGGAAAGTCCGGCTGAATGCCGGTTTTAGCGGCGGCGGGAGCATCGGCGGCGAACTATACGACATTATCGGAACGGCGGGCGACATGCCGTTGCCGTCCAATATTACTTTGAATGCGGCAAACATTAACAACGATGGGTTTTTTAGCGGCGCAACCGCCGCGGACGGATACGCCGCCGGAAATTGGGGCGGACAACTATACGGAGACGGCGCATCGCATGCCGCCGGAACTTTTGCCATTGATAAAAGCGACGGTTCGCAAGGATTAGCCGGTTGGTTTCAAGCCGAACAAGGCATCCCCGAACCCCGCATCTCCGATGATGAGAAATCCATAGTGCAATTTGGCGCGGCGGGAGCGTCTAAACAAGTTTCGCTTTCTTATATTGATGTTCGGGCGGATTATCTGTTGCGGATTCGTAGCGATATTATGTTTAATAGCGATGGCATTTTGGTTGATTCTAGGGGCAATATTATTACTCTTGAATCTGTCGGCTTTTCCCTTAATAATGAAAACATGCTGATTGATTCCAACGGTAATGTAGTGCGGTCGCTTATTGATGGTAGCATTATCGAGATTGATTCCGCCGGTAACGAGATAGGAAATTTAAAATACCATGGCACGGGGCCCGCCGGTTCGGATTTACAAAATATCGGCGCTAAAAGCGATTTTGAAAGCGGCGTTGTCGTTATTAACGGCGAAGATGTTTTGTATAGCACCCATTTAGTTACATTGTCCGGCGGTAATGTGCTGGAGGCGAATTTTTATACAGACAGGACTTACCAAGAATCGCGAGACCGCACTACCGACTATTTGGAAGGGGGGATTTGGCTGAATAATTTAAACGAATCCGACCTTGCTAATGTGGAAATCGGCGCTTTTGCCGCCTATCCGGAATTGCCGCTGGCTGATATGCCCGGCTCGGGAACGGCGGTTTATTCCGGTTCCGCAACGGGAGTTGGTTTGGATACTACCCGCAATGCTAACGGAGATTTTACTAATTACGCCAGCTGGCGCGCGACATTGAACGCCGATTTTGGCGCTAATTCCGTTAGCGGGGCGTTGTCCGATATTTCGCGAACGGAAGGCGACCGTCCGATGCCGTCCGACATTACTTTGGGCGCGGCAAGCGTCAACGGTAATGGATTTTTTAACGGCGCAACGAACGCCGCCGGATACGATAACGGCAATTGGGGCGGGCGGTTTTTTGGCGACGAAGCATCGCATGCCGCCGGAACTTTTGGACTCCAAAAAACCGACGGCACGCAGGGTATTGTCGGGTTTTTTCACGCCGAAAAAGAATAACTTTTCTTGCGGCGGCGCCAATGCCCCGTCTGCTGTTTGTTTTATTTGCCGCCATGTTGGTTTGCCCGCCGATTGTTGCGGAGGATATTTCCCGCCCGCATTTGTCGCAGGACGCGCAAGTCAATGATGCGCGGCGGTTGATTGAAAGCGCCCGCTACCGCGATGCGCTGTTGATATTGCGCCCGCTGGCAAAACCCGGCCGTCCGGATATTACCGATATTCGTTTTCTAACCGGACTGGCGGCAATGGGCGCGGCCGCTTCGTCGCCGCCGGAACAAAAAACGCGTTTGTTGGACGAAGCCATTTCCGCGTTTCATGCTATTTTAACCGGCAACCCCGAATTGACGCGGGTGCGCTTGGAACTGGCGCGGGCGTTTTTTACCAAAGCCGAAGACGGCTTGGCGAAAGAGCATTTTGAGCGCGTGCTGGCGGGAAACCCGCCCCCGCCGATGGCGGCGAATATCCGCCGCTTTTTGCATGCCATGCGCGCCCGCAAGCGGTGGAGCGGTTATTTATCGGTTAATGCGGAGCATGACAACAATATTAATAGCGGCGCCGACAGGGATACGGTATATTTGTTTGGCTTGCCTTTTCGTTTTAACGAAAGCTCCCTCCCGCGGGCGGAGACGGGAATTTCTTTTTCCGGCGGCGGCGAATACCAGCATGACATTGCGGAAAAATGGCGCTGGCGGTTTGGCGCGGACGCCGTGCGCGGCGAATATCGCGGGCATGAATTGGACCAAACTTACTTGTCTTTTCGCACCGGCCCCCGCTGGCTGGTTTCGCGGCAAAGCGAGGCGGATATGCAAGTATTTTTCGGACAAAGATGGGCGGCGAAAAAACGTTTTAATAAAGAATTTGGACTGCGCTTTAACGGCCGCCGCCAAATCGGCAAAAAACTCGGCATTAACGGCCGCTGGGCGTGGAAACAAACAACGCCGCGGAATAATGCGAAAGAGGTTATAACGGATGCGGAATATTCTTTGAACGGAAATTATTTGTTTACGCCTTTAATCCAATTTAACGCCGGAATTCGCGGCGGCGAATCCCGCCCGAATAACGGCGGGCGTTTTCATGAGCGGGGCGCGAGCGCCGGGTTCGGCGTAATTTTGCCAAAAGGATGGACATTTGGCGGCAATGCCCAATGGTCCCGCGCGCGCTACAAGCAAAATGCCGCGTTTACGGCAAACCGCCGCATTGATCGGGGGCGAACTTTCCAAATTTTTGTGTTGAACCGAAGTATTGCAATTTTTGGATTCAGCCCGCAAATCGGCATCATTCGGGAGCGGCAAATATCCAATTCCGCGACGGACAACTACCGGCGCACGCGGTGGAATTTTAATTTTGTGAGACAATTTTAACGCGCTAAATCCATGAACTGTGCGGGATTAGACGCGCCGAAAATTAACGGGCGCGGTTTTATTTTGGGGCGGGGGTTGCAATTTGTTTTTGGTTGTGGTATTATCGGGGGAACTATTTTTTATTTGGGAGAAAAACCATGAAAAACACAAAAACGGCGGTTCTCGGGCTGGTCGCGGCGGCATTGTTGCCGATGGCGGCGCATGCCGAGCAATTTATCAGCATCGGCACCGGCGGCGTGACTGGCGTCTATTATCCGACAGGCGGCGCGATTTGCCGTTTGGTGAATAAGGGGCGCAAAGAACACGGCGTCCGGTGTTCGGCGGAATCCACCGGCGGGTCGGTCTACAATATTAACACCATCCGCGAAA
>JBPCWY010000039.1:0-3496 GCA_051009035.1 Gammaproteobacteria bacterium | reverse complement strand
AAAACCTCCGCCGATGGCGTGTTCTTCAAATTACTCGTTTTCGCCCCGTTCCCTATCAGCTGCCGCATTATCTCCGGCTTCTTTTTGTTCAAGGCAAACCACAACGCGGTTTTTCCGTCACTCTGTTTAGCTTCCAGATCGATGTTATCTTCTTTCAGCAAGCGGGTAACGATGCCGGCATTTTTGTTGCGCACCGCCGCTATCAGCGGTGTTTCTTCATCAACGCCCCCTGGTACATTCGGGTTCGCATTTGCGCAGTCGTTCTTCAGTAAAAGACGGACAATTTTCTTCCTGTTGTTCTCTGCCGCCAGATACAGGGCGGTGCGCTCGGACGAATCCTTTCCGTCCACATTAACGGCCGGCTCGTTACCCTGGTCAATCTCCGCAACGCAATCGTCTATAATGGCTTTCATCGCCGCTCGGTCGCCAGATTCCGCCGAAGCGCACAATACGCAATCAGCCATGGCGTTTTGCGGTAAAACCGCAATTACGCCAAATAATCCCAACGCCAAAATTAATGAGTTTTTCATGGTTTTTCTCCTATTTCAAGCCCAGCACAGGCCAGTATTGCCCCGCATAATACCACTAAAATTCCCAAATGCAACCCTTTTTTGCTAAATTTTCATAAAATTTGCAAATTTGCGACAAAAAAGTTTTCAATTCGCGCTTTTTAGAGATATAATCGGCGCGGAGGGTATGATGAAAAGGAAGTTTTACGGGGTTTTGGCGGCGGTTTTGGCGCTGGCGGGAGCGGGGGCGGCAACGCCCGCTTTGGCGTGCGCTAAAATCTTTCACTGCTACGCTGGCGACCAAACGGCGAAAATTATTAAAGATGTCGCCAAACTTGCCGATGCCCGAGGCAAAAAAATATTCGGCGATAATTTCTCCGCCGTCAACCGCATCCGCTTTTCCAAATCCAGCCGCACTTTTGCCGGAGATCTTGACGCGGTTATTCCCGCCAAACATTTTATGTGGCAAGGCGGCGTTACAAAATGGCGGGACGGCAAAACCGACCGGCACGATTTGCGCTTCGGCATCGCGCGGCGCAAAGCGGACATGGATTCGTGGTTTGGCGGCATGGCGGGCTATTGGGGATTTTGGCAGCGGGATATGTCCGGCGGTTCGCGCTTTTTGGTCGGCGGCGATTATGCGGGCAAATACGGCAAAGCGGCGGCGGCGTATTACGCCGGGACGGGGCGGGTTTTGTCCGGCGGCGACATGAGCGCAAATATCAATTTTACTTCGCGGGTTAATGCCGCCGGAAAAGTATCGTATTGGCAAAGCAAAACAAAAACCGGCCAATACGCCGCAAATTACAATGCTTCGTTAAACTACCAACCGCGCGAATGGTTAAAGCTGCGCGCATCTTGGCGAAAAAGCTACGGCAACAAAAGCGCGGGAGTTTTTCGGGCGGAAATTAACATTCCGTTCAATCCGCGCAAAATCAAAAAATACCGCTACACGCCCGATTATTCCAAAAAACTATTTTTACCGGTGCGCGGTTTTAAGCGGATGTATTACGGCGCGGGGGGATAACCGTCCGCGGACGCTTCTGGCGGGAGTTCTGCGCTTGCGGATTATCCCGGCAAAACGGGCGTAACACCGGGCATGGCGGGCGGCGGCAACGCTGGCGACGCAAGGAAACTGGTTATCCCAAGTGGCGTCCAAAAACCGTTTTGTTTTCCCGGTTGGGAAACTCTTGCAATATTTCACTGGTGAACTCGTCGGCTTGCATGCCGATCAAATTGCCGCCGCGCTCCCCGACAATATGCGCGCAATCGGCGCATGTCAAAACATACCCCGCCGGGATTTCTCCAACGGAAAAAACCGGCTTCTCCGAACGCTTCCGGCAAAACGAACATTCAAAAATTCCCTTCATGGCAAAATCCATTATACGCTCTTTTGGTGATATTCGCCCCAGTTATTCGTAAAAATTTAGATTGCGCTTGTCCGGCAGCGGGCGTAAATCCGTGTAAAATTTTTTCGCCGGCGGGTTTGTTTTTTAAGTAAATTATGCTACCATAATGATAGACGCAGGCGGCGCGCTGTTAATTACCACCAGCAAAAGGAGCATTCCAATGAACCCAGACGGCCCGTTTATTACAATCAACGTCCTCAGGAAAGAACCGAATCGTGTATATGAACGAGGACGGCGGTGGCGGCGCGGTTATCCGCCCCACCCTGTCGGAGACGATGCACGACTCGGGCACGAACAACGGCATATTCACCCGGGAATCGGCGAAAGAAATCATAAAGAAAATAGGGAAACGCTGCAACCTCATCAAGCTGCACCTCCCGAGCTATCCGGGGGACAGGCCGGCGATATATTTCAATCCCGCGACAATCGTCTATTGGAACGACTGCGTGTCGAAGTCCGGAGAGCGGGAAACGCTGATTAGGACGACCCTTTCGGAGGGGAATGACTGGGACGAAGATATGGACGACATCTTCGTGTGCGAGACGTCAAAGCAAATCATGGCGGCGATAAGCGCGGGGGGCGCCGGGGCGCCGCGTCCCGCCAAGAAAGCCGCCCGCCACGATCGCCTCCCCGCCCGCCGGTAATCTCATGCGCTCCGGATTCGCGATGTTTTATCTTCTATCGCCCGCATCTGTTAAACCATTTTAGTAATGTAACACCTTTCCACATTAGGTCTCCGTTTAATGGATATTTAATAGGGTTTCCTTTTTACCAACAGGAGACCAAAATGGAAAGGTTGATCACTATGAGCAGTAAGGAAGTCCGCAGATTGCGCGCCATCACCAAGGTGTCGGAGCGCGTCATCACAAAAACGCAGGCGGCCAAAGAGCTGGGGATATCCCGGGTGCATTTTTACCGGCTTTGGGACGCGCATGCGCGCGCCGGAGTTGGCGGGATTGTATCCAAGCGGCGCGGTTTGCCGGGAAACCGGCGCTATCCGGACGAATTTCGCCGGCATGTTATTGGCATACTAAAAGCCGAGTATCCAGATTTTGGTCCGACGCTGGCTGGGGAGAAACTGGCCGAAAAGCACGGCATAGTGTTAGGAACGGAAACACTGCGGCGCTGGATGTCGGCGGACGGGATGTGGCTGTGCCGGGCGAAACGCCGGGCGAAGGCGCGGCAACCTCGCCTGCGGCGCGAATGTTTCGGGGAGTTGGTACAGGTGGACGGATGCCAGCACTGGTGGTTTGAAGACCGCGGGCCGAAGTGCTACTTGCTGGTATTTATTGATGATGCGACCGGCGCAATCGGGCGCTTGCACTTTGCTGAGACGGAAAGCGCTTTTGCGTAATTCAGGCAATACAAAAAGAACGCGGAATGGCGCGGAGTAAAAGTGCGCCGCGCCGCCGCGGACAAGCGCCATCGGCATTTACCGCCCCTGCGGTTGCAGTATAGCGCGCGGCATGGAAACGGCGGTATTGGAGGCATTTGACGGCTATTTAGCCGGCAGCGGCTTGTCAGAGCAAACCCGGGGAGCGTATTTGAGAGATTTGCGGGCGTTATCGGCGTTTTTAC
>JBPCWY010000038.1:0-8679 GCA_051009035.1 Gammaproteobacteria bacterium | reverse complement strand
CATGCCGCGTCCGCAACCCGCTTCCGCGGCGAGCATCGCGCCTTGCAGTCCGCCAAATGCGGCGGCGGCGGCAACGGCGTCCGCGCGGGTTTTGTCGTCTTCGCCGCAGGCGATGCAGGCGGACATTGCGCCGCCGTCCCGCAGTTTGCGGGTGACGGCGCGGGTGTCTATGCCGCAAATTGCCGGGATTTTGCGCGCCCGCAAATAATCGCCGAGCGGCTCTTTGGCGCGCCAATTGCTCGGGACGGCGGTGATTTTGCGCGCGATAATTCCGGCGGCGAAGTTGTGCGGCGATTCGTCATCGGCGGGCGTGGCGCCGGTATTGCCGATATGCGGGTGGGTGAAATTGACGATTTGGCGGCGGTAGGACGGGTCGCTGATAATTTCTTGGTAGCCGCTCATCGCGGTATTAAACACCGCTTCGCCGACCGCCGTCCCGCCGAATCCGGCGGATTCGCCCGAAAAAACGGCGCCGTCTGAAAAAGCAAGAATGGCGGGGGAAGGGGCGTTTTTCATAACCAACGGACAAAATCCGCTGGGGAGTTATTATACAATATTTTTTTCGCGCGGCGCAAATTGCCCGCGGCGCGCAAAATTTTCCGTCCCCGTTTGGGCGCGGTTTTGCGGTATACTTTCCAATGCATTTAACCAAACGGGGCGATTAATGAAAAGCGTTGTTAGGGCGTATTACGCGGCGGTTTTTGGGCTGGTTTTCGGGATTATCGGCAGGCACCGGTTTTATCTCGGATTCTTCAAAACGGGCGCGCTGATGAGCGTTTTATTTTTGGCGGGAGTCGGCTGCCTCGCTACGGGCTATGCCGGGGTGTTGCAGCCGCTTTTTGCGGCTTTTTCCGCCACTTCCGGCGGGGGTTTTCCGGCGGAAGGAATCTTGAATTTGGACAGCCAAAAATGGCTTGCCATAGGCGCGATATTGTGCGCGGTTTCGCTGTGCTGGCTGGTTGTGGATTTGCTTTTGATGTCGGTTTTGGTGCGGCGGGCGAATAAATTGCAAAAATCGTAGCGGCGTATTTTTGGGATTTTGGCGGAAATGCGGTAAAATACGGATATGCGACAAAAAATCGCCATGTGGCGGGGCGGGTTTCGCCGGGTTTTGTCTTCGCTGTTGCTTGCCGAATTATGCCGCGGGTTGGCATTGACTTTCCGGCAGATGTGGCGGCGCAAAACAACCGTCCACTTCCCCGAAGAAAAAACTCCGCGCAGCGGGCGTTTTCGCGGGCTGCACGCGCTGCGCCGCTATCCAAGCGGGGAGGAGCGGTGCATCGCCTGCAAGCTGTGCGAGGCGGTTTGTCCGGCGCTGGCGATTCACATTGAATCCGAACAGCGCGAAGACGGGTCGCGGCGGACGACGCGCTACGACATTGATTTAACCAAATGCATTTTTTGCGGAATGTGCGAAGAAGCGTGTCCGGTGGACGCGGTTGTGGAAACCCATGTCTTGGAATACCACGGCGAGCGGCGGGGCGATTTATATTACACCAAAGACATGTTGCTGGCAGTCGGCGATAAATACGAAGAAGAAATCGCCGCCGCCCGCCGGGCCGATGCCGCCTACCGCTAACCGGCGGGCGCGCGGCGGCGCGGCGGCGGCAATGCGGGCGCTGGTTTTATATTTTGCGGTTTGGGCGTTTGCCGCCGCAAGCGCCCAAGAAACCCCGCCCGAACAACCCGGACAATCCGAATACCGCGAATTGGCGGACAAAGTTGACGAAGCGCGGCGGGAGTTTCATACGCAGGACCTTCTCGGCTTGCGCCGGATTGAAAGCGTGGAAGCGCAGATGAACCTGCAAAACCGCAACATCAACCGGATTTTGCTGATTGCCGGATTATCGGCGGCGTTGGCGCTGGCGTTGGTGGCGGGGCGGCAGCGCGCCCAAAACCGCCTCGCCAACGAACGGGTCAACCGCGCGGTGCGCGAAGCGGAAGTTTTAATCGGCGACATCCGGCGCGAAATCGCGCGTCCGGAAATGGAGTTTTTGCGCGCCGGACATTTTTTGCGGCGCATGATGCGGCGGTTTTTTGACGACCGGACGGCGCCCGAAGACATTCTCCGCGCGCGGGCTTTCGGGCAGGACGCGCATTTGCCGGCGTCGCTGCACTATATGGCGCAGGCGTTAATCGCGGGTTATGAAAAGCGGTGGGAGGACGCGGCGGGGTTTTTGGAACAGTTGCGTTTTTTGGAACCCGAAGACCCGTTTGTGTTGTTGCATCTTTCCAACGCGCACGAACAAATTGCGGCGGAGACAACGGACAAGCAGGCGAAAAAACGGCGGCGGCAAATATCCGGGCAGTATTACGCCCAATACGCCGAAATTGTGCGGATAAAAAATACGCTGGACGCCGAGCCGCCCGAAGTCCTCCCGTCCCCGCAAAAAAGGCAATCTTTCGCCGCGCCCGCGCCGCTTCCCGCGCCGTCCGCTCCCAAAGTTGCGCCGCCCGTATCCCAAATTCAACCGCCCGCAGTATCGCGCCCCGCGGTATCGCAACCGCTCGCGGAAAAAACGCCGCCGCAAATTTCGGCAGCGGAAAAAATATTGCCGCCGGTATCTGAAATTAAACCGCCCGCGGTATCGCAACCGCTTGCGGAAAAAACGCCGCCGGAAATTTCGGCAACGGAAAAAACCGCGCCGCCGGTGTCTGAAATTAAATCGCCCGCGGTATCGCAATCGCCCGCGGTAAAAGTATCTCCGGAAATTTCGGCGAAGGCGAAAACATCGCCGCCGGTGTCTGAAATTAAACCGCCTGCGGTATCGCAACCGCCCGCGGAAAAAACGCCGCCGGAAATTTCGGCGGAGGCAAAAACATCGCCGCCTGTATCTGAAATTAAACCGCCCGCGGTATCGCAATCGCCCGCGGCAAAAGCATCTCCGCAAATTTCGGCGGAGGCGAAAACATTGCCGCCGGTGTCTGAAATTAAACCGCCCGCGTCTGCAACGGCGCAGGCGGCGGGGCGCGCTTCGGATTCTTCGGGAACTAATTCTTCGGGGGCGAATGCAAACGCCGCGCATAAAACGCCGCGCCGCGCGCCGGTTAATAATAACGCCGCCGCGTCCGTTTCTTCTTTCCAAAAAACATTTTCGGCGGCGCGCGGCGCGGGGAATATTATTAAACGCGGTTGCTTGGACGCTTGGCAGGAAGTGCAAAACGCGGCGCTAAAAATTACCGGCGGCGAAACCGCCGCATCGCTGCCGCTGTTGCCGACTCCGATTATTTCCGACATACCGGAACAAACCGAAAGCGCGGCGGAAAGCGAAATGTGGAAACAGATTCGCAAAGGCGATTTGTGCATGGAACAAGCGGCGAATGTTTTTAATTTGCGCCGCCGCCACCGCATTATTGACCGCGCGCTCGTGCATTACGCGCAGGCGCAGGGGCATAAAACAAACCGGACGCTTTATTTAAATTGGGGGCTGGCGCTGTTGGGGAAGGCGCTGCATTTGCCGCCCAAAAAACGCGACCCGTCTTTTAACGCCGCCATAGATAAATTTTTGGCGGGCAATGTTATCGCGCCGCATAAATTTGATTTTGCGCTGGCTTCGCTTTACGCGATTATCGGGCGCGCCGGAGAATGCCGCCGCTGGCTGGAAACATCGCGCGAGTCCGGAATGCTGGACCGCGAATCGCTGCGCAACGCCGCCGATTTTGAGAATGTCCGGCGGCAGCCGTGGTTCGCCGAATTTGCGCGCTAATATGTCCACGCCCGCCGTGTACATGGCGCAGCGCGATTTTGCCGTCGGCGATATTGCCGGCAACCGCCAAAAACTTTTGCATGCCGCGCAAAAAGCGCATGCCGCCGGAGCCGCGGCGGTGTTGTCGCCGGAACTCGCATTGTCCGGATACTGCCCCGAAGACATGCTCTACGACGATTCGTTTATGGAAGCGGTAGAGCGCGGTTTGCCGCAATTCGCCGCCGAAGCGCCGCCGTTGCCGATTGTCGCCGGATTGCCGTTGCGCGAGGACGGGCGGCTTTACGACGCCGCCGCGTTAATTTGCAACGGGCGCGTGCGAGGCGTTTATAAAAAAGTATTTTTGCCGAATTATTCCGTGTTTGACGAACGCCGTTATTTTTCTTCCGGCGACAACCCGCCGCTGTTGTTTGAATCCGGCGGCGTAAAATTTGCGGTGCAAATATGCGCCGATGTTTGGGAAAACAAACAGGCGGAGCGGGCGGCAAAAACCGGCGCGGCATGGACTTTGTCATTAAACGCGTCCCCGTTTTATCTCGGCAAACACCGGGAACGTCTTGCGGCGGCGGCGGAATTTGTCCGCATTAGCGGCGGCGGATTATTCTACTGCAACATGGTCGGCGGGCAGGACGAATTAATTTTTGACGGCGCGTCTTTTGCCATGGACCAAGCGGGAAAAATCGGCGGGCAGTTTCCGGCGTTGCGCGAATACGAAGGCGCGGGCGCGGAAATTAACGCCAAAATGCCCGAAGCCGACGAAGCGGCTTACGAATCTTTGGTGATGGGCGTGCGCGATTACGCCGCCAAAACGGGCTTTGCGCGGGGCGCGGTTTTGGGGCTTTCCGGCGGGGTGGATTCCGCCCTAACCGCGGCGGTGGCGGCGGACGCTTTGGGACCCGAACGGGTGCTGGCGGCGATGATGCCGTCTTGTTATACTTCCGCCGAAAGTTTGGAAGACGCCGCCGCAATCGCCCGCAACCTCGGCGTGGAACTTCTCAATATTCCCATCGGCGGATTAATGAAAGCGGCGGACGATTCGCTGTCGTCCCACATGCGCCCGCGCGAAAACGACGCAACAATGGAAAATGTGCAGGCGCGTTTGCGCGGCATGCTATTGATGGCGTTGTCCAATAACCGCGGATTATTGCTGCTTGCGACCGGCAACAAAAGCGAACTGGCGTGCGGCTATGCGACTCTTTACGGCGACATGTGCGGCGGTTTTGCGCCGCTCAAAGACGCGAGCAAAACGCGGGTGTGGTCGCTTGCGCGCTTTCGCAACAAACGCGGCGAAGCGATTCCGCCGCGCGTGATTTCCCGCGCCCCCAGCGCCGAATTGCGCGAAAACCAAACCGACGAACAAACCCTGCCGCCTTACGCCGACATTGACCGCGCGATTGGCGCGCACATTGAAAACGGCGTTTCGCGCCCGGAGTTGGCGCGCGATTTTAACGGCGAATTTATTGACCGCTTTTTTAATTTGCTGGCGGGCGGCGAACACAAACGGCGGCAGGGCGCCATCGGTCCCAAAATTACCCGCCGCGCTTTCGGGCGCGATTGGCGCATGCCGGTAGCAAACCGCTACCGCCATGATTGAATGCCGGACGACAACGCCGCGCCAAACCGCCGCCGTTGCGCGGCGTTTTGCCGCCGCCTTGCCGCCGCCGCCGCTCCATTTGCACTTGCGCGGCGAATTGGGCGCGGGCAAAACGCTGTGGGCGCGGGCGTTAATTGCCGCATTGGGCGGGGCAAGCGCGCCCAGTCCGAGTTTTGCGTTGGCGTTATCGTATCCTTTGCCGGCGATGCCGGTGCATCATTTGGATTTATTCCGCTTGCCGATAGGTGCGCCGTTGCCCGAAGAATTGCGCGAACTTTTGGACGAAGACGCGCTGTGTTTAATTGAATGGCCGGAGCGGGCGTCCGATATTCCGGCGGCGGATATCCGGTTGTCGCTGGATTTTTCCGGCACGGGGCGGCGGCTGGCGTTTGCGGCGGAAAGCGCGCGGGGCGGCGAGTGTTTGCAAAAATTTTCGGGTTAATCGCGGCGTTGGCGGCGTTGCCCGCCGCGGGCGCGGATTTGCAAGCGCGGGTATGGCCCGCCGCGGAAAAAACGCGCTTGGTCGTGGAAACTTCGGCGCAGGTGGAATACCGCATTTTGAGTTTGCAAAATCCCAACCGTTTGGTTTTGGATATTAGCGACAAAACCGGCTCGGTTAATTTTCTCGGCGAAACCGACATGCGCGCCGCGCCTTATTTGAGCGGGCTACGCGCCGCGCGCCATTCTCCGGAAACCCTGCGCATCGTATTTGACTATAACGAAACGGTAAATTACGAAGTGCGGACATTTACGCCGGTGGCGGGTTACGGACACCGGCTGGTTTTGGACATCGCGCCGCAAAACGCCCCCGACCCGCTGCTCGCATTAATTCAATCCCTGCAAGCCGAAGACGCCGACACAAAACCCTTCCGGGTGTTGATTGACCCCGGACACGGGGGCGAAGATCCGGGCGCGGTCAGCCGGAATAATATTTACGAAAAAAATATTGTTCTCGCGATTGCGTTAAATTTACAGAAAGAAATTAACAAACGAAAAAACATGCAGGCGTTTATCAGCCGCAAGAGCGACAAATTTTTGCCGCTGGCGCAGCGCGTTATCGCCGCCCACCGGCTCGGCGTTGACGCGTTTGTTTCGGTGCATGCCGATGCCGCCGGGAATACGCGCGCGCAGGGATCTTCGGTTTTTATTTTATCGCGGCGCGGGGCGAGTTCGCCGCTCGCCCGCCGCCTCGCCAAAAGCGCGAATCTTTCCGATATTATCGGCGGGACGGCGGCGGACCCGCAGTTGAGCGCGGCGTTGCCCGCGTTTTTTCAAGACGGCAAAGACCGCGCGTCAAGACAACTCGCGGAATTAATTAAAACCGAAATCGCCAAAGTCAACCGCCTGCACAAACCGCAAGTAGAATACGCCGGTTTTGCCGTCCTCAAATCGCCGTCCATTCCTTCCGTCCTGGTGGAGACGGCGTTTATCAGCAACGCGGAAGAAGAAAAGAAATTGCTCTCCGCCAATTTTCAACGGCGCATGGCGCGGGCGATTGCGGACGGGTTGGAAAAATACCGCGATTGTTGCGACGAGGCGGGCGAATGAGCGGGCGCATTAAAACATTATCCCCGGCGCTCGCCGGAAAAGTCGCGGCGGGCGAAGTCATAGAACGCCCCGCCGCGGCGCTCAAAGAATTAATTGAAAATTCGCTGGACGCCGGGGCGCGCGCGGTGCAAATCCAAACCGCGGGCGGCGGCGCGGAATTGTTGCGCGTGCAAGACGACGGCGAAGGCATGCCCGCCGAAGATTTGCCCCGCGCGTTGATGCGCCACGCGACAAGCAAAATCGCCACCGAAGAAGATTTTACCGCCGTCAGCACTTTCGGTTTTCGCGGCGAGGCGCTGGCTTCGCTCGCCGCCGTTGCCGAAGTTTCTTTGGCAAGCCGCCTGCCGGATGCGCCGCACGGGTTTGCGTTTGCGCCGGGAATGAAATCGCCGCGCCCGCAACCGATGCCGTTTGGGACGGAAATTATAGCGCGCGGGATGTTTGCCGATTTTCCCGGACGGCGGCGTTTTTTGCGCGCCCCCACAACCGAAACCGCGCACTGCACAAACGCCGCCATCGCCGCCGCATTGTCCGCGCCCCAAACGGCGTTTGTTTTGGAAACCAACGGCAAAACGCGTTTTTCGTTGCCGTCCGTCCAAACGCATGCGGAGCGGCTTGCGGATATTTTCCCCCGGTTGCGCGATAACTTATTGCCGTTGCAGGACGGGGCGGGCGCGTTTCGTTTGGAAGGAGCGGTTTTTGCATTGCGTTTAGGCGCGACCGGCAAAAGCATCGGACAATTTTTTTATGTCAACGGGCGTTTCGCGCGCGACCGCATGCTGCGCCGCGCCGTTTCCGATGCGTTGCGCGGCATGGCGCATGACGGCGAACCGGGTTATGCGTTGTTTTTGCAATTGCCGCCGGCGATGGTGGACGCGAATATTCATCCGGCAAAATTGGAAGTCCGTTTTATTGAACCGCGCGCGGTTTTTGAATTTGTCCGCCGCGCCGTCGGCAAAGCGCTCGCCGCGCCGCTTGGCGCGCCGTTGCGCGCCGAAGATTTGCCCGCCGCCGCATCGCATGCAACTTCCGCCGCATCGTTGGCGAATCGCGAATCATCATCCGCTTCTCCTAATTCCGCCGTTTCTCCTAATTTCGCGCCGCATGCAAATGCCGCGCAATTTAATCCGCATGCGCCCGCCGCGCCGTCCGCCGAAAGCCGCGCCGCCGCCGCTTGGCGGCAGATGTTTGCGGACATTCCGCAACCCGCCGCCTTGCCCGCATTGTTTGGCGAAGCGCCGCTTGGACGGGCGCTGGGACAGTTGCACGATATTTATATCATCGCCGAAAACGGCGCCGGACTTGTCGTGGTGGACATGCACGCCGCGCACGAACGCATTTTATACGAAGAATTAAAAACCGCTTTTGCCCGCCCGCCGGCGATGCAACCCTTATTGACTCCGTCCGTGGCGGCGTTGTCGCCGTTGCAAGCCGCGGCGCTTGCCGAACACGGCGGCGCGTTGCCCGGATTGCGCGCCGCGCTTGCCGGCGAATATACCGCGGAAATCAGCGAAGTGGCGGCGTTGATTGCCGGACGCTGCGACCCGGCGGCGTTGTTGTTGGAAGTGCTGGACGCGGTCGCTTCCGCCGCCGCCGAAGAACAAGCGTTAGCGTTGCGCGATGCGGCGCTTTCGGTAATGGCGTGCCACGCGGCGGTGCGCGCGAATTGCCGGTTGTCGCTGGACGACATGAATGCATTGTTGCGCCGCATGGAAGAAACCGAAAGGTCGGGCGCGTGCAACCACGGACGCCCTTGCTGGCAACAAATAGAACGCGGTTATTTTGACCGCATATTCCGGCGCGGAAGATAATGCGCGCGCTGGCGTTGGCGGG
>JBPCWY010000037.1:0-5520 GCA_051009035.1 Gammaproteobacteria bacterium | reverse complement strand
ATACTCCCCCTTCATCCCCTCGTATTCTGTAATCCACAATCCCGGTTTTTTTCTTTATTTCTACCGCCTCGCCTAAGTCACCTTTTTGGATTCCCGCCTGCGCGGGAATGACGGAAGTTGTGTTTTTTCTAACACCGCAAACCGCAAAGAGATTCCCACTTGCGCGGAAATGGAGATTTATTTGTATATTTTTTTCGCACCAAAGTTTATTTTTGCGGGCGCGGAAATTTTCGGCGGGCATGGAATTTTCGGCGGGAATGGAATTTTTTAACGGGAATGGAAATTAACGCAATTTTAACGCGATTGGAAAAACCAAGCGGAAAAAAACCAAACCCGTCATTCCTGCGAAGGCAGGAATCTCATGCTTACTTTAATACGCCGCAACAGATTCCTGCCTTCGCAGGAATGACGGATGAGGCGGAATGACGAATGCGGCGGAATTGCGGGCGCGGCGGAATTTCGGATATTGCGCGAAAAAAGTAATGAGGATTTTTATCCCCGCCCGTTTTTGTATTAATTCCGTTTTGGCGAAAACGGGAATCTCGCGCGGGAGTCGCCGTTTATTTTGCCGCCAAAAAAAACTTGGCTTGCTTTTTGCGGCGCGCCGCCGGGGGGATTTTCCGCCGCAAAAAAATATTAAAAATATTTGGCGCAAAACGGATTTTACGATTATACTATTGGCAATGATTACGCAGGAGTTGGAAGATAATATTAATTTTACCCACGCGGACGCGCGGCGGCGGCGGCTTGGCGCGATTACCGTGGAACACCTCGTCTGGGTGCTGATTGACAATTCTTCCGTCCGCCGCTGTTTGGCGGGATGCAACGCGGATATTGAAAGTTTGCGGCGCGATTTGGAACATTTTATAGAATCGCAAGTGCCGCAATCGGACGCGCGCCCCGTCCCCACCGAAGAATTTCACCGCGTCCTCAAACGCGCGGTCGGGCAGGCGCGCGCCCCCGCGCGGGGGAAAGCGTCCGGGGCGCATGTGCTTGCCGCGGTTTTTGCCGAGCCGGGGTCGCGCGCCGCGTATTATCTTTGCAAGCACGGCGTGGAGCGGCTGGCGGTGTTGGCGCATGCAAACCAAAAACGCGAAGAAGCGGAAGCGCCGCCTCCGGTGGAAAATAATTTGTCGGCGATGGCGGCGGCGGGGACATTGGAAGCGCCTTTCGGGCGGGAGGCGGAAGTCGCCGAAGTCGCGCGCATTCTCAGCCGCAAATACAAAAATAATCCGTTGTTGGTGGGCGAGGCGGGCGTGGGTAAAACGGCGGTCGTGCATAAACTCGCGCATTGCGCGTTGCGCGAAAACGCGCCGCCGGCGTTGGCGGGGCTTTCGCTTTTTTCCGTATCGGTCGGCGAGCTGGTTGCGGGGACGAAATACCGCGGCGATTTTGAACAGCGCATGCGGCAGTTGTTGGAAAAATGCCGCGCGCAAGAAAACGCGGCGTTGTTTATTGACGAAATTCACACGGTCATCGGCGCGGGCGCGGTATCGGGCGGCGCATTGGATGCGGCGAATTTAATGAAACCGCTGCTCGGCGGCGGCGTCCGCTGTATCGGGGCGACGACATTCGCCGAATACCGGCGCATTTTTGAGCGGGACGCGGCATTGTCGCGGCGTTTTCATAAAATTGACATCGGCGAACCGGCGGACGCGGAATTAAACACAATTTTATCCGGCGTAGCGGGGCGGTTGTCGGCGCACCACGGCGTAAAATACGCGCCTTCGGCGGCGGCGGCGGCGGTTAAATATTCGCGCCGTTTTTTACCCGGACGTTTTTTGCCGGACAAGGCGGTGGATTTGTTGGACGACGCCGGAGCGCACAAAAGAATAAATCATGATTCCTCGCAAGTCGGGGACGAAGACATCGCCGCCGCCGCCGCAAACGCCGCCGGTCTGCCGCCGTCTTCGGCGCGGCGCAATTTTTCCGGCGGGTTGGCGGCGCAACTTTCCGCGCGGGTTGTGGAACAACCAAAAGCGGCGGCGCATTTGGCGTCCGCCGTCCTGCGGCAACAACTCGGATATCATGACAACGGGCGGACGGCGGGGGCGTTTTTGTTTGCCGGTCCGACTGGCGTGGGCAAAACCGAAATGGCGCGGCAGCTTGCGCAATTATTAAACGCGCCGCTGCAGCGTTTTGACATGTCCGAATATATGGAGCGGCATTCGGTATCGCGCTTAATCGGCGCGCCGCCCGGCTATGTCGGATTTGAACAAGGCGGGCGGCTGGCGGAAGCCGTTTCCGCCAATCCCAATTCGGTGGTCTTGCTGGACGAAATAGACAAAGCGCATCCGGAAGTATTAAACATTTTTTTGCAGGTGATGGATTACGGCGTATTGACGGACAACGCCGGACGGCGCGCCGATTTTTCCAACGCGGTTTTAATTATGACTTCCAATATCGGGGCGGCGGAATGGGAACGCCCGCCCGCCGGTTTCGGGCGCGAAGACGCGGCACAGGCGGGGGCGGAAGAATTATCGCGCCGCCTGTCGCCGGAGTTTCGCAACCGCTTGGACGCGGTGATTCGGTTTATGCCGCTGTCCGCCCGCGCGCTTTCGCGCATTTTGGCGATGCAACTAAAACGGCTGCAAAGTTTTTTGAAAGCGGAAAAGAAAATGAAAACAAAGTTCGGTCCGCGCCTAAAACAATCATTGCAGCGGGACGGATTTTCGGCGGCGACGGGCGCGCGCCCGTTGGAGCGTTTATTACGCGCGCGCATTTTAGACGCCCTCGCCGAAGCGGAATCGGCGGGCGAAGCCGCCCCCGGCGGTGCGTATTATTTAGAAGAAGAAAACGGCAAAACGCAAGTGCAAAAAATGCATTAAAAAGCGCGCTTAATCGGAAAATTTTGACTTTTGGCGGATTTTGCGGTAAACTGCGGCATGGTTTCAGGGGAGTAAAACTGATGAAACGGGTTTTTGCGGGAATGATTCTGGCATTTTTCCTTGCCGCTTGCGGCGGGGGCGGCGGTGCGGTTAGCACGACTCCCGATACAAGCCAAAGAGACGGCGGGACGGGAAACGCACCATCGTAGCAGCGGACATGTGATAGCGGCAATAAAGTATTGTCAACGGCGGCATGTTTGGAGGATTGCGCGGACGATGAAGAATTGCGCGACGGGAGTTGTGCGGAATTGGAATGCGCGGTAGGGACGGCGACGAATCATGAATGTCCGGCAACGCAAACTTGCCGTAGCGGTGACGAGATATTAGCCGCGGCGGTATGCATGCAAACTTGCGCGAGCGGTGAAAAGATACCGGAGTCGGAAAGATGCATGCAGGATTGCCCGGCGGGTTCGGCGGAATTGCGGATATTGGAAAGCGCAACCTGCATGAAAGATTGCCCGGTGGTCGGATTGCGTCCGGCGGGTTCGGCGTGTCCGGCAACGAAAAGATGCGCGGCGGTCGGACTTCGCTTGGCGTCTTCAACATGCCCGCCGGTAAAGATCTGCGGCAACGGGGAAGTGATATTGGAGACGGCGGCGTGTCCGGATTTGCAGGGAACGCAAATATTGGATGATTGTAAAAACGATGAAGAATTACTTAACGGCAATTGCGTGAAGTTGAATTGCGCGGTGGGGTATGCGCGTGATCATCAATGCCCGGCAACGAAAATATGCCCCGGCGGGACATTGGCAGTGGCGAACGGGACATGCCCGGAAGATTGCACAGGAGAGCATTTTTATTATTATGACAGGTCTAGCAGGTGCATTTTCCTTTGCCCGTTAAGCGAAAAAGTAATCGGATACGGGGACGGGAAGACATGCGAATGCAAGGAAGGTTATGAGCGTCCGCCGGACGGCGGAATATGCGTGTTAATTTGCGGGGAAAACGAAGCGGAGAAAGGCGGGAGGACATGCGAATGCCGGAGCGGTTACGCGCGTCCGCGGGACGGCGGGGCATGCGCGTTAATTTGCGGGGAAAACGAAGTAGAAAACGGGGGGACATGCGAATGCCGGAGCGGTTATGCGCGTCCGTCGGGCGGCGGCAGTTGCGTGGAATTGGCATGCGCGGGCGGCGGAGCGTCCAATTCCGAGTGCTCGTCAACGAAGAGATGCGATGACGGGAGCGTGGTATTGGCGGCGGCGGAATGTCTGGAGGACTGCCGGAGCAACGAAGAATTACTCAACGGCAGTTGCGCGGAATTAGAATGCGATTTTCCGTCCCAAATAGCGGAGAATCATGCATGCCGCAAGCGGTCGGTTGATGAATGTAATAGACTTCATAATGGCGATCATTTAGTTTACGATGATGATTTGGATGTTTGCCGGTTTGTAAAAAATGTTGACGATTGTCCGGGCGATAGGGGGCTGTGGGCGTCCTCCTATTACGTATATGCCGGTAGCGAGGGAGTGACTTGCCTAGGTCAAAGTTGTCCGTCCGGACAAATTAGGGTGGACCATGTATGCGTTTATGGAACGGAATACGAAGCCAGTTACGGGACAAGGCGGGTTCAGGCGGATTACGCCCACCAAAAAGGGTATGCGGGACAAAATGTAACCGTGGTAACTTATGAACGCGTATTCGCCGCGCATGAAGATTTGAGCGGCAATGTGCTTACCAATTACATTAATGTGGATTATCAAAATTTAAAATTTACCCATACAAACAACCAAGATTTACTCGCGCAACTCACGGAGTACTACCAAACATATAGCGGCGACAGATTTGCAATCGCCCCTTTGACGGTTTTTGGGGAGGGGGTGTACAAGTCCTGGCACGGAACGCGGGTAGCCGCCGCGATTGCGGCAAAAGCGAACGGCAAAGGCGGCGTTGGGGTGGCTCCCGAAGCGAAAATTATTCCCATTCCTATTGACGGAATTACCCATGAGAGCAACCGGACATTCATGTCGTTTATTTTGGACAACAATATTCCGATTATTAATAGCAGTATTTGGCCCTATGATCCTCTGTCCGTAGATATTGATATTTACAGCGCGGCGAAGGACAGCGATTCCGTGTTTGTATGGGCGGCGGGAAATTTTGGCAGTCCATGGAAATTAAATAGCAGCACTCATTTTAATTTGCCGACATATGTTGAGGGTTTGGAGGATAATTGGCTTATTGTCGTCGGTGCCGATACCAGATCGGATAATGTAATAACTATTAGGTGCGGGGAACTAAAAGATTGGTGTCTGGCTGCGCCTTCTATATTTCAGAATTTGCCCGGAGGTCCCGATATAGATGGGTACAGCCGTACAACGACCGGTTCAAGCTCTCTCGCCGCACCCGTTGTCAGCGGCGCATTGGCGGTCCTAAAAAGCGCCAACTACGCTTTGCCGATGACGGTAGTTCGGGCGATACTTTTGACGACGGCGGAAGATTTGGGGGAGCCGGGCAGGGATGAATCTTACGGCTGGGGCATGGTGAATGTATCGGCGGGCGTAGACCATATTGAAAATATGGAAACGGCGGAGACGGAAAGTTTGCCGGGGGTTAATTTGCGGGCGTTTCGTTCGGGTTTGCCGGACGGCTTCCGCCACTTGTCGGCGGACATGAAAGACATATCCGTCGCGGT
>JBPCWY010000036.1:0-7436 GCA_051009035.1 Gammaproteobacteria bacterium | reverse complement strand
GTTTTGGGGCTTGTCGGTTTGGGCGCGATTGGGCGGGAAGTTGCGCGGCGCGCTTTGGCGTTGGGAATGGAAGTAATCGCCGGCGACCCGGCGGCGAAATCCGGCGGCGAAATCCGCATGGTTTCTTTGGACGAATTGGCGGCGGCGGCGGATATTATCAGTTTGCACGCGCAGCTAAACGCCGCTACCGCCGGATTAATCGGCGAAAAGTTTTTGGCAAAAATCAAACCGGGCGCAATATTAATTAATACCGCGCGCGGCGGAATTGTAGATTTGCCCGCGGTTGGCGCGGCTTTGCGAAGCGGGCGTTTGGGCGGGGCGGCTTTGGATGTTTTCCCGCGCGAACCGGCGGACGCGGAAATTCTCGCGCCGTTGGCGGGTTTGGAAAATGTTTTGCTAACGCCGCATATCGCCGGATTGACCGCAGAATCCAATGTGCGGGTTTCGGCGCAAACGGCGGAAAATGTTTTGCGCGTGCTGGAATCTTCGCCGGAAATTTCCAAATGAGCGGCGCGGAATTGAATGGCGCGCAACTGCCGCCCGCCGAGCTGGAATCGCTGCTGGTTGATTTTTTTTGCGCTAACCGGACTTCCCCGCCCAATGCGAAAATGGTGGCGCGCGCATTGGTGCGGGCGGAAATAGACGGCAAATTCGGACACGGACTTTCCCGCGCCGCGGGATATGCGGCGCAAGCGCGCTCCGGAAAAGTGGACGGCATGGCGCAGCCGGAAATATCCCGCCCCAAAACGGCGGCAATTCGGATTGACGCCGCCAACGGATTCGCCTATCCCGCTTTTCATCTTGTCCGCGAAAATCTCCCCCCGCTGGCAAAATCGCATGGAATTGCCGCCGCCGCGATTTGCCGCTCGCATCATTGCGGCGTTGCCGGACACCACGCCGAAGACCTTGCGGAATCCGGCTGTATGGCGCTGGTTTTTGCCAATACGCCGCCCGCGATGGCGCCGTGGGGCGGGCGCACGCCGCTGTTTGGCACAAATCCCGTTGCGTTTGCCGCGCCGGTGCTGGATGCGCCGCCGCTGGTAATTGATTTAGCCGCTTCCACGGCGGCGCGCGGCAATATCGTCAAAGCGGCGCGCGAAAACCGCCCGATTCCGCAAGGTTGGGCGCTGGATAAAGACGGCGCGCCGACAACGGACGCCCGCGCCGCTTTGGAAGGAAGCATGATTCCTTTGGGCGGGGCGAAAGGGTCCGCGCTGGCGTTGATGGTGGAAACGCTTGCCGGAGCGCTTTGCGGCGCGGCTTTTGGATTTGAAGCGGAATCGTTTTTTACCGCCGAAGGCGCGCCGCCGAATGTCGGGCAGGCGGTTATTGCCGTCAGCCCGGAGTGTTTTTCCGCCGATTCCGCCGCCCGCCTCGCCTTGTTAATCGGCAAAATTCATGCGGACGGCGCGCGCATTCCCGGCGGCAACCGCCACGCCCGCCGCCGCCAAGCCGCCGAAGAAGGAATCGCCGTCCGCCCCGAAATATTGAAAGAGATTTCGGCGGGCGGGTGATTTTCGCCGCGCATTTTCCGCCCCGTTTGCGGAAAATTAAAAACGGCGCGAAATGCCGCCGATATGCCAACTTCGGGGACGGCGTTTTAAGAGAAATTTGCGAAGACGGGAGATTTTTGGTATAATGCATTTTTTCCTGCAAGGATTTATTACAACCATGGCAAACACCAAACAATCGGAAAAGCGGGCGCGACAAAACCGGGTGCGCCGCCGCCGCGGGCAGGCGATTCGCTCTGAATGCCGGACGATGATTAAAAAAGCGCGCGCCGCCGCGGGCGGCGATGAAAAAACGGGACGCGCCGCATTTGCCGCCATGCAGGCGGTTTTGGACCGCGCGGGCGGCAAAAAATTGCTCCCGCCAAACGCCGTTTCGCGGATTAAAAGCCGGATTAACAAATTGTTGCGCCCGGTTCCGGCGCAGTAAATTTTTTTGCCGCTGTTGTTTTTTAACAAAAAAACCGAAAAATTACCGCCCCGCGCGTAAAATGCGGCGGATTTTGCGGTATAATGTGTTTAAATTCTTCGGCACGGGCCGGGGGATATTTTGTTCCAAAAGGAGTATTAGTGATGAAAATGACACAAACTTGGAAACGCATGGTGCCGGTCTTGGCGGGCGTTTTGGCTTTTTCCGGCACGGCATTTGCCGGGACGCTGGAAGATGTGCAGTCGCGCGGAAAACTGCGTTGCGGCATTGACGGCGGATTGCCGGGTTTTTCGGCGCCGGACAATTCCGGCAAAATGCAGGGCGTTGACGCCGATGTTTGCTACGGCATCGCCGCCGCTGTTTTGGGCGACCGCGACAAAGTGGAATTTGTCACGCTGACCGCCAAAGAGCGGTTTACGGCGTTGTCTTCGGGCGAAGTGGATCTCCTCTCCCGCAACACAACCCACACGCTGACGCGCGATACTTCGCTTGGGCTGAACTTCACCTACTACAATTTCATTGACGGCGCGGGTTTCCTGATTCGCAAGTCCATGAATGTTTCCAGCGCCAAAGAATTGGGCGGCGCGCGGCTGTGCATCCAAGCCGGCACCACGACCGAACAAGCGGTCGGCGATTTCTTCCGCACCAACAACATGAAAGCGTTTACGCCGAAGCCGTTTGATACTTCCGTGCAAACGCGCGAAGGATACGAAGCGGACGCCTGCGACATTTTGTCTTCGGACAAATCCCAGCTGGCGGCGATTCGCAGCGAACTCGCCGATCCGGGCGCGCATGTGATTTTGCCGGAAACGATTTCCAAAGAGCCGTTGGGTCCGGTTGTCCGCCAAGGAGACGATGTTTGGTTTAACACCGTCAAGTGGGTTTTGTTTGCGACAATGAACGCCGAAGAATTGGGCGTGACTTCCGGCAACATTGACTCCAAGAAAAACGACAGCGACCCGGGCATCCGCCGTTTGGTTGGCGCGGAAGGCGGGCTTTGCAAGCTGATTTCCGCACAACTTGGCGATGAGTGCTTTTACAATGTGATTAAGCAAGTCGGCAATTTCGGCGAAAGCTACGAAGCCAATGTGGGCGAAAACACCCCCATCGGACTCACCCGTGCTGGCAGCCCCAACGACCTGTGGAGCCGCGGCGGCCTGATTTACGCCCCCCCGCTGCGTTAATTCGCAAATCATTGGCGGTTATGTTTCCGCAAAAAAGGGGAAGATTTTTATCTTCCCCTTTTTTTTTTGCGCCCGCCCCCACGGCGGATTTTGCGGCGCGGCATGAAAATATGCTGTTTTCGTAGATTTGTTTCCATATAGAAAAACGGAATTTCTATGTAGAATAGAGTTATTCCATATAATAGTTATAGAGAGTAATCTTATTCTACATAGAAAACGCGATTTTTTATGTAGAATAAGATTATTCTGTATAATAGTGATATGGAAAAAATTATGAAAGAGCCGTTTATTCCTCCGTCGCTTCCGGTAGAAGTTGGTTATGATGCCGGTTTGCAGAGGCAATTGTCGGCGGTGGAGCGCGCTTTAGGGCGTTTTGACGGATTGCTTTCGGTTTTGCCGAATGCTGATTTGCTGATTGCGCCGCTGGTTCGGCGCGAGGCGGTGAGTTCGGCGCAAATTGAAGGGTCGGAATCTACGATTAGCGATGTATTGCGTTTTGAATCCGATGACGATTTTGCCGCGCCGGAAAAGCGCGATGATTTGCGGGAAATTCGCAATTATTACCGCGCACTGCACGAAGCCGAAACAAAATTGGGCGGCGGGTTTTCGTTTGATTTGTGGATGTTGCGCGGGTTGCACGAAACCTTGTTGGGCGATAGCGTGCGCGGCGGCGATAAAGAGCCGGGCAATTTTCGCAGCCGGCAAAACTGGATTGGACCGCCCGGCGCGCCGATGAGCGGCGCGACTTATATCCCGCCGCCGCCGGAAAAAATCGGTGAATTAATGGAAAACTGGCTTGCCTTTTGGCGCGCCGACACGCCTTCGCCGCTCGTGCAGGCGGCGGTTTTGCACGGGCAATTTGAAGTGATTCATCCGTTTATGGACGGCAACGGGCGCATCGGGCGTTTATTGGTGTCGTTGTTTTTGAGCGAAAAACGGGTATTGGCGCGGCCGGTGTTTTATCTTTCGGGGCGGCTGGCGGCGCGGCGCGAAGAATACCAGCGGGGGTTGAACGATTTGGATACGCATCCCGGAAAATGGCGCGAATGGGTGGCGTTTTTTTTGGATATCTGCGCCGAGCAAGCGGAGGAAAATATCAAAATTTCCCGCACTATTTTGGATTTGCATAAAGCATTAACGAAACAAGCGGAGGACTTGCTGGGGTCGCGCTATGCCGCCGGATTTATGGACGCGGTTTTTGCGCGTCCGGTGTTTATGCTGAAAAATTTGCAGTTCCCCGGAAAACGTCCGAGTCATTTGACCTTGAACAGCATGGTTAAAAAACTTGTTGCGGAGGGCGTTTTAATCAAAGCGCGCGAAGGGCGGCGCAACAAACCGGCGATGTTTATGTTGCCGTCCTTTATTAAAATTTTAGAAAACGGCGTTTAATCCGCCCGCCCCCGCGGCGGATTTTGCGGTGCGGAAAGAAAGACGGGTTGCCAAACAAAACGGACAAAACCGCCGCCCGCCTTTTGCGCTTTTGCCGAATTCCGAATCCCAAATTCTGGTTTCCGAAATTTCGGGGCGGCGTTATTTTTTGCCGTGTTCCAGCAATACATCCACCAAACCGGCGTGGCTTTTGCGCGCCATCGCGTGCCATGCGGTTTTGCCGTTATGGGTCGCCGCCGTTGCGTTTGCGCCGCGCGCCAGCAACAATTTTGCGGCGGCGATTTGCCTCATTTGGACGGCGTAATGCAGGGGGGTGTAGCCGTCTTTGCTTGTTGCATTAATTTCCGCGCCGCGCTCCAAAAGCAGTTTTGCCGTTTCGGTTTGCCCCCACAACGCCGCCCAATGCAGGGGCGTCCAGCCGTCCGCCGTGGGCGTATTCACATCCGCCCCGTAGTCCAACAATAATGCGGCGGTTTCGGAATGCCCTTTTTTTGCCGCGTAATGCAGGGCGGTCCAGCCGTAGTTGTAGAGGTTTGCCGCATCCACATCCGCGGCGTTGATGTCCGCGCCCCGTTTTAGCAGCAAGGCGGCGGTTTCGGTGCGCCCTTTCCACGCGGCGTAATGCAGGGGCGTCCAGCCATGCTCGGCGGCGGCGTCAATTTGCGCTCCGGCGTCCAGCAACCGGTTAATTTCGGCAATGTCTCCGCGGTAGGCGGCATCGTGCAAAGGCAAGGCATGCGCTCCGGCGGCAAGTAAAGGCAGGCACGCCAGACAAGTTTTTAAGGTTTTGGGCGTTTTCATGGTAATCCCTCCATCGGGGTTGAAAACCGTTTGTTTAATTAATACCATAAAAAAACGGGCAAGTCAAGAAGTTTCCCCCAATTTCTTCCAACCCGTCCGCCGTTTTCGCAACGGGACGCGGGGCGCGGTTTTTGAGCGGTTCGGCGCATTCGCCGCGGATTTTGCCAAAGCCCCCAAAACGGCGTTTGCGCGGGGCGGTTTTTTTGGGATGTTTGGATTTTTCTTTTAATCTTTTATAATAGGGCGGCATGAGAGAGCATTCCAAAATTCCCCTGCACCGCGACCCCAAAATCCGCGCCGCCGTTTTTCAGGCGGCGGCGGTTGCGTTGTTTGTGTGGGCGTTGTGGGCGATGGCGCGCAATACCGCCGGCAATATGGAAGAACGCGGCATTATTCTCGGTTTGGCGTGGCTGGAGAAAATCGCGCCGTTTCAAGTCGGGTTTTCGCCGTTTTTGGAGAATACGCTGGGCGAAAATTCCTACTGGCGGATTTTCTTTATCGGCGTGCAAAATACCATTTATGTCAGTTTTTTCGGCGTCATCGCCGCCACCCTGCTGGGATTTATAGTCGGCGTGATGCGCTTGTCGCCGAATTGGCTGGCGGCAAAAATCGCTTCCGTCTATGTGGAATTTTTCCGCAATATCCCGCTGTTGTTGTGGTTTTTCTTTTGGTATATCGCCGTGTTTTTACCGATATTGCCCGGTTTGCAGGACAGCATTTCATTCGCCGAAGCGATATTTATCAACAACGGCGGTTTGTATTTTCCCCGTCCGGTTGTAGAAAGCGGCGGCGGGGCGGCGGTTTTTTGGCTCGTCATTATTGCGGCGGCGGCGGGCGTTTGGTTTTTATGCCGCTGGGCGGCAAAAAAACAGGAGCAAACAGGCGCGCAATTTCCGCTGTTGTCCGCCGTTTTGGGGATAATCGTCGTCGTCCCAATTATCGCGTTTTTTGTTTCCGGCACGCCGTATTCTTTGGAATATCCGGAACTCGGACGCTTTCAATTATCCGGCGGTATTAACCTCACGACCGAATTTTTCGTTTGCTGGTTTGCATTGACGACATACACGGCGGCGTTTATCGGCGAAAATGTGCGGGGCGGGATTCTTTCCGTATCGCACGGACAAACCGAAGCCGCCCGCTCGCTCGGGTTGCGGCACGGGCAAAACTTAAAACTCGTCGTCATCCCGCAGGCGATGCGGGTGATTATCCCCCCGACAATCAGCCAATATTTAAACCTGACAAAAAATTCCACCCTCGCCATCGCCATCGCCTACGAAGAAATCGCCTCGGTGTGGATGGGAATTTCCCTCAACACCACGGGGCAGGCGCTGGTGATTATCGCCATGTCGGTGGGCGTGTTTTGGACGCTGTCGTTTGTAACTTCGGCGTTTCTAAATTGGTATAACAAAAAAGTGCAGCTGGCGGAACGATGAGCGGCAAATTTGTGCCGATAGACGCCCGTCCGCCCCCCGCCGCCACGATTGGCGTATTGGGCTGGATTCGGACGCGCTTGTTTTCGTCTTGGATAAACGGGGCGGTGACGGTGCTGATGATTTACGCGCTGTTGCAAATATTGCCGCCGATATTTCAATGGATGATTTTTGACGCGACATGGGGCGGCGGCTCTTCCGATGCGTGCAAGCACGAACAAACCGGCGCGGACGGCGAATCCTATATCGTAGACGCGCCCGGCGCATGCTGGGCGTTTATCAATACGCGCATCGTGCAAATTTTATTCGGTTTGTATTTCGCCAAAAACCCGGGCGAAGTATGGCGTCCGATTTTGATGTTTGCCGTATTTGCCGGGCTGATGTTTCCGCTGTTTACCCCGGCGTTTCGCTGGAAGCCGCACCTCGGCGTGTTTTTGCTTTTTGGTTTTCCGTTTATCGCCGTGGCGCTGATTCACGGCGAATGGCTGGGTTTGGATGTCGCCCACACAAACGAATGGGGCGGTTTTTTGCTGACTTTCTTTTTGGCGGCGGGCGGCATCGTTCTCGCGTTGCCGATAGGAATTGTGATGGCGCTGGGGCGGCGTTCCCATTTGCCGATTATCCGCTCGCTGTGCGTTTTTTACATTGAATTATGGCGCGCCGCGCCGCTCATTACGATTTTATTTATGGCGTC
>JBPCWY010000035.1:0-12481 GCA_051009035.1 Gammaproteobacteria bacterium | reverse complement strand
CCTGCGAAAGCAGGATCCATGCTTCTTTTTTGCGGCGGTTGGCTGTTTTCCTTCCCCTGGTTTTGCTTTATGGAAAAACACAAAGACGCAGGAATCCTGCTTTCTCAGGATTGGAAAATGGGAGGAGGAATGCGGTTTGCGGTGGAAGGCGGCGGGTTTGCGGGTAGGGAGATTGCGGGGAGGAAAGAATTGGGCGGCTGATGGTTTGCGTCCAATTCTGCCGCAACCGCCGAAAGGCGGCGAGACGCCGCCGGTATGCGTCCCAACGCTGGAGCGTAGGGACGAGGATTACACGAGGATTTTAACGGGGGAGGATTTTAGTTTTTGCCGGAAAAGGCGGCGGGGGGAGGCAAAAAAACCGCGGCTTACTCTTTGGCGGGGGTTTCCAGGGCTTCGGGGGGGAGTATTTTT
This sequence comes from Gammaproteobacteria bacterium, assembly GCA_051009035.1. Taxonomy (GTDB): domain Bacteria; phylum Pseudomonadota; class Gammaproteobacteria; order Tethybacterales; family Persebacteraceae; genus Persebacter. The sequence goes on along the minus strand of JBPCWY010000035.1, from coordinate 12,070 downwards.
GCTAGCTCGCCGGAGGTGTACATTTCGCGCATGATGTCCGCGCCGCCGATGAATTCGCCGCTGATATACAGCTGCGGGATGGTCGGCCAGTTGGCGTATTCTTTGACGCCTTGCCGCACTTCGGAATCGGCGAGGACATCCACCGCCACCAAGTTGGCGACGCCGCAGCGTTTGAGAATGTCCACCGCCAGGGACGAAAAACCGCACTGCGGGAAAGTCGGCGAACCTTTCATATACAGCACAACCGGGTTGTTGCTGATTTGCTCAAATATTTTGTGTTTGATTTCCATGCCCCTATTCTACCAGAAAGGCGGGTATAATTGCAATATGCGTTTTTTTGTTTTGCTTTTGTGCGGCGCGGCGTTTTTTTCGGCGGGGGCGGAAAAACTCAATTCTATCATCGCCATCGTCAACGACCAGAGTATCAGCCGCGTGGAATTTGAGCGGAATTTCGCCGGCGCGCGGCAGCTGGCGGCGCAACAGGGCGCGGAAATCGGCGGTGATGCGCTGCGCAAACAAGTATTGGACGCAATGGTTTCGCGCTTGCTGCAGGCGCAGGAAGCGCGCCGTTTGGGGGCGAATATTCCCGATTCTATGCTGGAGGGGCGGCTTTCCGCTTTGGCGGCGGAATGGGGCGTGGCGGGGGGCGGGAGCGCAATAAACGAAGCGATTCGGCAAATTGCGGGAATGCCGCCGGAAGAATTTCGCCGCCAGCTGCGCGAAGACATGGAAATTGAAGCGGCGTTTTACCGCGAAGTTTACGGCAAAATTGAGATTTACGACGAAGAAGTAGAGCAGTTTTTGCGCGCCGAATCGGATTTGGCGGGCGGGCGCGAATACCGTTTGCGCCACATTTTAATCCCCGCACCCGAAGGCGGGGACGAAGCGCGGGCGCGCGCCGAAGAATTGCGCAAACGGATTGCGGACGGGGAATCTTTCGCCGATTTGGCGCGGGAGCATTCGGCGGGCGACAACGCCGCCGCCGGGGGCGATTTGGGATGGCGCGCGGAAGAGCAGCTGCCCGCGCCTTTTGTCGCCGAAGCGCAAAATTTATCCCCCGGCGAAACGGGCGAAGTAATTGCGACCGGGCGCGGTTTTCATTTACTGCAACTGGCGGAAAAACGGGGCGGAAGCGTGGCGGCAAAAACCTCCCGCTTGCGCCTCGCCCACATTTTTTTGCCGGTGGAAGAACAAACTCTCGCCAAAACATTGCGGCGGCGGCTGGCGGCGGGCGAAGATTTTGCCGAGTTGGCGCGGGAGCATTCTGCGGACGAAAGAAGCGCGGGCAACGGGGGCGATTTGGGATGGTTTTTGCCGGGCAATTTACCCGCCTATTTCGCCCCGGCAAAAACGCTCGGCAAAAACGAAACCAGCGCGCCGATAGTTTCGCCGTTTGGCATTCACTTGTTGCGCGTGCTGGCGCGCGGCGAAGTCAATATGGAAGCCGCCCGCGCCGAAGCGCGCGAAGCGTTGCGCGAGCGGCGGGCGCAGGCGCAGCGTTTGGATTGGATACGGCGGCTGCGCAACCGGGCGCACATTATTATTATTGACCCGGCGTTTGGAAATTTAATTGATGAGCGGGGACGGTAAAAAAACCGTCGCCATTACCGCCGGAGACCCGGCGGGAATTGGCGCGGATTTGTGTTTGGATATTTGCGCCGGAGATTATTCCGCGCCGCTGGTTTTTATCGGAGACAAAAACGCGCTGGCGGCGCGGGCGCGCATGCGCGGCGTTTCTTTTGCGGCGGAAGAATACCGCGCCGAAGCGGCATGCCGCCGCGCCGTGCTGCATTGTCCCGCGCCCGCGCCGGTGGTTTGCGGCGCATTATCGCCGGACAACGCCGCGCATGTTTTGGCGCAGTTGCGGCGCGGCGCGGAAGGATGTTTGTCCGGCGAATTTTCCGCGCTGGTTACCGCGCCGGTGAACAAAGATATTATTTGCGCCGCCGGTTTTGATTTTGCCGGACAAACCGAATACCTTGCCGCATGCGCGAAAACGCCGCATCCGGTGATGTTGCTCGCGTCCCCAAAAATGCGCGTGGCGCTCGCCGTCCGCCACTTGCCGCTGGCGCAAACCGCCGCCGCTTTGAATGAAGACGACTTAACTTTAACCCTGAAAACTTTGGACGCCGGATTGCGCCGTTATTTTACCGACGGACGCGCGCCGCGCATCGCCGTCGCCGGATTGAATCCGCACGCCGGAGAAGGCGGGCGTTTGGGGCGGGAAGAAACGGAAATTATCCGCCCGGCGTTGGCGCGCGCCGTTCGCGCGGGCGTATTGGCGGAGGGTCCGTTTTCCGCCGACAGCATGTTTCATTTCGTCCGCGCCGATTGTTTTTTGGCGATGTATCACGACCAGGGATTGCCGGTTATTAAATACGCCGATTTTGACAATACGGTAAACATTACTTTGGGGCTGCCTTTTTTTCGCGCATCGCCCGCGCACGGAACGGCGGCGGCGTTGGCGGGGACGGGCGATTTTTCGCCGGACAGCATGCGCGCCGCGGTGCGTTTGGCGATGGACGCGAAATGAAACCGCGCAAACGTTTCGGACAGCATTTTTTGCGCGACCGCAAAATTATTGACGAAATTATTTTGCATATCGCGCCGCGCGAAGGCGAAGAGATGTTGGAAATCGGCCCCGGAGACGGCGCGTTGACGGCGGAATTGTTGCGCGCCGGGGCGGCGCTTACGGCGGTGGAAATTGACCGCGACTTGGCGGAAAAACTTCGCGCCCGTTTCGGCGCGCGTTTAAATTTAATTGTCAACGATGCGTTGCGGGAAGATTTGCGCGGGCATTTGCGCGGCGGCATGCGGGCGGCGGGCAATTTGCCGTATAACATTTCCACGCCGCTGTTGTTGCGGCTTGCCGAATGCGGCGCGCGCGAGATGTGGCTGATGATGCAGGAAGAAGTCGCCGTCCGCGTTTGCGCGCCGCCGGGCGGGGCGGAATACGGGCGGTTGACGGCGTCCGTGCGTTTGTTTTACGATGCAAAGCGCGTTCTTTCCGCGCCGCCGCAGGCGTTTTCGCCGCCGCCGAAAGTGCATTCCGCAATGGTCAAACTCGTCCGCCGCGAATCGCCCCCGCAATTTGCCGCGCATTTACCCGCGCTGCTTTCCGCCGCATTTCAATCGCGCCGAAAAATGCTGGGCAACGCGCTTGCCGCGTTTGCCGTCAATTGGCGCGCCGCGGAAATTGACCCGGCGCGCCGCGCGCAAACTCTTTCGCCGGAAGAATTCGCCCGCTTGTCTTTGCACGCAACGCCCCCGCGGACATGAATTGAAAAATTTGTTTGATATATTTTAACCGCGGCGGTTTAATTAATGAAGTAAAAAACAAACCCGCCCGCGCCGGTTTTAATGAAAAATAAACTATGCGGCGGAATTAAATTTTTTCCGCGGCAAAACGTCGTTTGCAAAAAATCCACCCGCGGTGGTTGTCTTCGCGCCGTTTTTCGTTATAATAAAAATATGAAAACAAAACGCGCGGCAAACGCGCCGTGATAACGAATTGGAAATATTGCGCGGCGGTAATATTGCTGGCGGGAAGCGCGGCGGCAAACGGCGGCTTTACGCAACTGCCCGGATTTGCCGAAATACGCGCCGGGTTTGGCGATGCGCCGCCCGATGCGGACGAACAAGCGTTGCTCGCGCGGCATCGCCCGCGGTTGCATGTCGCGGACGGCGAAGAAGGTCCGGTTGATTTTTACGCCGATTATATCGGCAGCGGCGAATTGTTTGACGGCGAAAACGCGCCGGTCCAAAACCCGACTGCGGCGCAACTAAACGCGGCGCGCGACAATCCGGAAGCGGTTTTTATCCACCGCCCGCAACCCGCGCAATATCCCCCGGCGGCTTACGGCGGCATAAATCATGCCGCGCTGGTTTTAAGCGACGGCGAAGCGCATGAGTTTACTTTTTTGCATTATCATTTTTCGTTTCGCCATTCCGGTTTGCCGGCGGGCGTTTCCGGCGCGCGCCTTTTTCTTGCGGAGTTATTCGCCGATGTCCGCGACTGGCACCAGCTGGACCACTACACCGCGGCGTATATTGTCCTGCACGAAGGCGCGCCGTTTGCCGCGATATTGCAGCAGCACAATTATATGCGGACTTATTTGATGCACGAAGAACCCGCGTTTGCAAACGGGCGCGCGGTATTGAACGCGGCGTTATGGTCCAACGAATTATATCCGCACCGCAAAGCGCGGACGATGCGGCGCGCGGCGGGTTTTATGAACGCAAAAACAACGGCGTATTTAACCGGCGCAAGCGAAGACGGCGGCATCAACGCCGCGCCGGATATTACCGAAGGCGGGCGGGAAATAAAATACGAACTGCAATTTTTGCCGCCCAATGACGCGTTTTATGTTTTTGCCGGACGTTTGGGAGAGCCGCGCCGCCTGCCCGGGCGGGACGGACCGCCGGGGGCGATGTATCGGATGGGTCCGAAATTGTGGGCGCTGGAAAAATCCATGCCTGCTTTTTATTGGAAAGACGAAGACGCGGAATACGCGGAAATTATGCGGGAGGACGGGTTTTCCGCCGCCGCGCAAAAAAAATATTTGGAAAGATTTACGCGCGCGTTCTACCGCGCCAAACCGCATCTTAATCCCGCCGCTTTGGCAAACGATTAATTTTATAATGATAAACAAAACGGAAGCGGTTTAGAAGCGGTTCAAGAATAATTTGCGCCGCCGGTTTAGATCCCCGTTTGCGCGGAAAGGGCATGATTTAACAGCGGCATATTTTTATTATAAATAATTTTTTTCCATGCGCCGTTTTTATGTTGTTGTTTTCTAAAATGCCGGAATAAAAAATTAAGCGGGATAATGCGCGCCTAATATTCTTTTGCCGCGCGCGCCGGTAATGGGGGGCGTGTTTAACGCCGCGCCGGATAAATGTTGAAAAGCGAGCCACGCAAAAGCGGCGGCTTCTACATATTCGGCGTTGATTCCCGCGTCATCGGTAAGCAGTATTTCGGCTTCGGATAATTCGGCGATGCGCGCAAACAGCGCGCCGTTGCGCGCGCCGCCGCCGCAGAGATAAACGCGCGCGATTTTTGCGCGGTTGATTGTTTCGGCGATTTCCAACGCACTCCATTCCAGCAAAGTCGCCTGCGCGTCTTGCGGTTTGTATTGCGCCAATGTTTCGGCAAAATGGCGCAAATCAAATTGTTCGCGCCCGCAACTTTTGGGCGGCGGCAAGTGCAAAAACGGATGGGCGCGCAATTGTTTCAACAGCGGCGGAATTATCGCGCCGCCTTGCGCCCACGCGCCGCCGCGGTCAAAACTTCCGCCGCAGTGTTGCATGTGCCACGCGTCCAATAACATGTTTGCCGGACAAATATCCCAGCCGCGCGTGTTTTCGTTTTCATCCAGCAGGGTAATATTGGCGATGCCGCCCAAATTAACAATCGCGCACGGCGCATGCGCGGCAAATACGGCGCGGTGAAAAAGCGGCGCAAGCGGCGCGCCTTGCCCGCCCGCCGCAATGTCGCGGGAGCGAAAATCGCAAACAACATCAACGCCGGTTAATTCCGCAAGCAGCGCGCCGTTTAGTAATTGCAAAGTCCAGCCGCAATCGGGGCGGTGCAAAACCGTTTGTCCGTGGCATCCCATCGCCGCGGCGGAATCCGCTTTTAGCGCAAAAAAAGCGTCGGCGCACAAACGGGTGAGCGCATCGGCGGCGCGCATTGCTTTTTCCAATTCGCCGCCGCAACTTAACGCGCGCAAATCGGCGGCGAGTTGCGGCGGAATGGGAACCGCCGCATGCGCGGCAAGCGAAAACGATTCGCCTTCGGCGCGGCACAGCGCGGCGCTTGCCGCATCCAAACTTGTGCCGGTCATAATTCCGGCGTAATGGGCGGCGCTCATAAAATAACAATGCGGTCCAATTCGGCAAACAGCGGCGCGGAGGCGTTGGTGAATTTTTTTAATTTATCGCCGGACAACGGCGGCAACACTCTCGGCACGGATTCCGAAAGCGGATTTTTGTGTTTGCCGCGCACGCGAAATTCGTAATGCAAATGCGGCCCGGTCGCCAAGCCGGTTTGCCCGACATAACCGATGGTTTGCCCCTGCCGGACTTTGCGCCCGCGCCGCATGCCTTTTGCAAAACCGCGCAAGTGGGCGTAAACCGTGGTGTAAATTCCCAAGTGCTGGATGGTGATGATGTTGCCGTAGCCGCGCTGCCGCGCGACCAATTTTATCGTGCCGTCCGCCGTTGCGCGCACCGGCGTGCCGGACGGGGCGGCGTAATCCACGCCGCGGTGGGCGCGCCATTTTTTCAATACGGGATGAAAACGGCGGTTGGTAAAACGGGAACTAATGCGGCGGAATTTTAACGGCGCGCGCAAAAACGCGCCGCGCAAACTTTCGCCTTCCGGCGAATAATAGCCGCCTTCGTGGCGCGCGCCGAGGATTTTGCGCGGCGACTTCGGGCTGCGCATGCTGACATATTCAAACGACAGCATTTGTCCGGTTCCCACGGGTTTGCCGTCTTCGTCCTGCACTTCGGTATACAACGCGCGAAAAGTATCGCCGGGGCGCGTATCGCGGTGAAAATCTACTTGCGTTTCCAACGCTTCTATTAAAAGATTAATCGCGCCGTCCGACAACCCCGCGCGGTCGGCGGCGGCAAACAGCGACGATTCAATTTTGCCGCCCGAAGTTTGGCGGACGGTCATTAAAACCGGCGGGGCTTCGTTCGCCCACCATTTTCCGTCTTTGCCGAGACCCGCATGAAAATAATATTCCGGCGAAGTTTTATAGCGCAACGCGTTAACCCGCCCGCTTTCGTCATGTTGAAATTCCAAAGCGGAGCCGCGCCGCAAACGGCGGTATGTTTTAAATTTTTGCGTTTGTAAAAAACTGCGCGCATCGGGGCCCACGCCGATTTTTTTTAACACCCGGTCCATCGTATCGTTGCGTTGAATTTTATACGGCAGCCACACCGGGGCGGCGGCGGGCGGGGCGGACGAATATTTTTCCACAGTCGCGTAGTTGTCCGGCAACGGCGCGTCTTGCGGGGATAAACCGTCCTGCGGGGACAAATCTTCCCAACTGAAAAATTCCGAATCCCCGTTCAAATCCCCGTTTTCCAACAGCGGCGGCGGCGGATTAAACAACGCCGCGGCAATAAGCAAAGACGCGGCGATGCAAAACGCAAACGCGGAATCGCGGCAGTCCGCCCGCCAACTTGCCCAAGTATTAATATTAGCGGGCATCGCGCGCAAGCATGGTTTCAACAACTTTTCGCATGGCGTCTTCGCCCGCGCCCGCTTCGCATACTTCGGGCGCGCCGACAATGTCCGGGTCTTTGAGTCCGTGTCCGGTTAATGTGCAGACGATTTGCGCGGGGGCGGAAATTTTATGCGCGGCGATGTCCGCCAAAACGCCGGCAAGCGAAGCCGCCGAAGCCGGTTCGCAAAAAATTCCTTCTTTCGCCGCCAAGTGTTTTTGCGCGGCGAGAATTTGCGCGTCCGAAACGGCGGAGATGCGCCCGCCCGATTCGGCAAGGACGGTTTTTGCCGCGGCGTAAGATTGCGGGTTGCCGATGCGGATTGCGGTCGCAATAGTTTCCGGATTTTTCGCCGGCATGCCGCATACAAACGGCGCGGCGTTTTCGGCTTGGTAGCCGAGCATGACGGGTTTTTTGGCGGCAAGACGCGCCCCGCCCAAAGAACATTCGCCCCCGCAAAACGCGCACGCCGCGGTGCTTTCGCCCGCCGCTTCGCAATAACCCGTCCAATAAGCGGTGATATTTCCCGCGTTTCCAACGGGCAGGGCGTGGTAGTCCGGCGCGTCTTGCAATGCTTCGGCAATTTCAAACGCCGCCGTTTTTTGCCCTTGCAAACGCATCGGATTAATGGAATTGACGACCGCCGCGATTCCGCTGTCGGCGTATTGTTTAACCGCCGCCATCGCCGCGTCAAAATTGCCCGAAGTTTGGATGATGCGCGCGCCGTGCGCCGTTGCCTGCGCGATTTTTCCCGCCGCAACTTTCCCCGCCGGTAAAATAACGATGCAGGGAATTCCGGCGCGCGCGGCGTAAGCGGCGGCGGCGGCGGAAGTATTTCCGGTAGACGCGCAAATCACGCACCGCGCGCCGTTTGCCAACGCCGCCGCAACGGCGACCGCCATCCCGCGGTCCTTAAAAGACCCGGTCGGATTCGCCCCTTCTACTTTGGCGAAAAGCGATATACTGCTCGGGACGGGCGTATTTTTTAACGGAATTAACGGCGTTGCGCCTTCGCCGAGAGTCAGCGCGGGGGCGGATTCGGGGAGAGGAAGGCGGGCGCGAAAGCGGGCGATAATGCCGGGATTCATGATTGGGAAAAACGCTGAATGGGAAAAATCGCGGCGGGACCAAATACCGCGTCTTGCAACAAAATCATTTCGGCGGCGGCGTTAATGCGCCCGCGCGTTGTTTCGTGCAATAAAATAATCACATCCACTTTGCAGCCGGGGGCGGATTCGTTTTGGTGAATCGCTTCTATGGAAATATTTTGCGCCGCCAGCGCGCCGGTAATTTTCGCCAAAACGCCGGGGCGGTCCAGCACGCGCAAACGTAAAAAATACGGCGCGCAAAATTCGGAAGCCGGCACAAGCGGCGGCGGCGTTTTGTCTTGCGGCATAAACAGCGCGCGGTTTTGGCGGGCGATGTCAATTAAATCGGCGACAACCGCCGCCGCCGTAGGGTCGCCGCCCGCGCCCGCGCCGTAATACATCGTCTCGCCGGAAAAAACGGATTTGACTAAAATCGCGTTCATGGAACCGTTGACGGCGGACATCGGATGGTCGTTGGGAACGAGAGTCGGTTGCACGGAAAGCGAAACGCCGTTTTTTTCGCGCCGCGCTTGCGCCAAAAGTTTTACCGAAAAATTAAACTGCGCCGCGTATTTAATGTCCGCCAAATTAAAATTGCGCACGCCTTCCACCGGAAAACTTTCGGCGGCGGGGCGGGCGCGAAACGCCAGCCGCGCAATCAGCGCGATTTTGTGCGCCGCATCCGCGCCGTCAATATCCAAAGAGGGGTCGGCTTCGGCGTAGCCCAATTTTTGCGCGCCGGACAATGCGGCGGCAAAAGTCATGCCGCGCCGCATCGCGCTCATAATATAGTTGCATGTGCCGTTGATGATGCCGGTGACTTCGCAAATTTCATCTCCCGCCAACGCTTCGCGCAATGTTTTGACGATGGGAATACAACCGGCGACGGCGGCTTCAAATGCGACGGGTTTTTTGGCGGCATTGGCGGCGGCAAAAATCTCGTCCCCGCGCGCCGCCAGCAACGCTTTATTCGCCGTAGCGACCGCTTTGCCGCGGGAGAGGGCGGCGGCGATGCACGGCGCGGCGGCGCTTTCGCCGCCCATTAATTCCACGACCGCATCCGCTTCGGGGTGTTCGGCGATGCGCCGCCAACCTTTGACAAATTGCGGCGCGTATTGGGCGTAGCGGGCGCGCGCTTTTGCCGCATCGCGCGCGCCGACCGCGCACACTTCCACCCGCCGTCCGCAGCGGGCGGCGATAAGCTCCGCGTTGTCGTGCAACAAACGCAAAACCGCCCCGCCCACCGTGCCGGCTCCGGCAACGGCGACCTTAAAAGAATTTTTCATATTCGCAAAAATAGCCGCATGTCGTGCAAAATCGCGTATTATAGCACATGCCATGAAAATCCACTTAAATGATTCTTCCGGCGGTTTTGCGGTAGAAAGTTGCGGCCCCGGCTTTGTGCAAATCAACGGCGCGCGGCGCGAACAAAGTTTTTTACTCGCCCCCGGCGGGATTCTCCCCGCATCGCTCCCGTCTTTGGCGGAAGAATTGACCGGCGAGCATTTGCAAATTGCGGCGGACATTGCGCCCCGTCCCGAAGTATTTTTACTCGGCGCGGGGACGCATTCGCCCGCGCACAAAATAGAATGGCTCGCGCCCTTCGCCAAAATCGGCGCATCGCTGGAAATAATGTCGCTCCCCGCCGCCTGTCGCACCTACAATATTTTACAAGGAGACGGCAGAACAGTAGCCGCAATTTTCCTCCTATAATTTAATATCCAAGCCCGTTTTTTAATTCCCGCCCATTCCCGCCGCCTACCGCCCGCCGCCGTCCGCCAATTCCCCCTCCGCCGTCATTCCTGCGAAGGCAGGAATCTTTTACTTATTCCGCAACTCCGCAAGAGATTCCTGCCTTCGCAGGAATGACGAAGAGGGCGGGGAGGGGGAATTAATTAACCCTCGTCCCTACGCTCCAGCGTTGGGATGCATACTGGCGGCGTCCTCGTCGCCTTTCGGCATTTGCGGTGGAGTTGGCGAATACCGCAAGCCGTTTAAGTTTTTCTCCCCCCGCCGTCATTCCTGCGAAAGCAGGAATCCAGAGTAGCGGCGAAGCCGCTCCATTTTCGCCGGCGGCAAAAGTTTCCGCTTTGCGGAAAGGTCTGGATTCCTGCCTTCGCAGGAATGACGGCGGGGGCGGGAATGTCGGGCGGTTTGCGGCAAAAGGGGCGGCGAAAATTGAGCGGCTTGCGGGTTGCAGTTTGCGGCGGGGGGAGGAGGAATTAAAAACCGCGACTTGCCGCCGCCTTCCGCTGTTGCGGGGAGTGAATTATTTGTTTTGCCAGACGGGGGGGCGTTTTTCTATGAATGCGCCTATGCCTTCTTGGGCGTCTTGTTTCATCATGTTGTCCACCATGACTTCTCCGGCGTAGGCGTAGGCGTCTTCCAAACTCATGTCCAGCTGGCGGTAAAACGCTTCTTTGCCGATGGAGAGGGTTAGCGGCGATTTGGCGGCGAGCATTTCCGCCCAGTGCAAACTGCGCGCAAGTAATTCGGAAACGGGCGCGATTTCGTTGACTAATCCGGCGTTTTTTGCCGCCGCTGCATCCAGCGGCTCGCCCAGCAATAACATTTGCATCGCCTGTTTGCGCCCGATATTGCGCGATAACGGCACCATCGGCGTGGAACAAAATAGCCCGATATGAACGCCGGGCGTGGCAAATTTTGCGTCTTCGGCGGCGACAGCCAAATCGCACGAAGCGGCAAGCTGGCAACCGGCGGCGGTCGCCGTCCCTTGCACGGCGGCGATGACCGGCTTGGAAATGCGCGTAATCGCCAGCATCATTTCGGAGCAGCGGGAAAATAAATCGCGGTATTCGTCCGCGTTTTGTTTCGCGCGCACTTCGCGCAAATCGTGTCCGGCGCAAAACACGGGGCCGTTGGCGGCGATAATTACCGCGCGGACGGTGGCATCTTTTCCGGCGTCCAAAAGCGCATCGTGCAAGACGGCGATTAATTCGTCCGAAAGCGCGTTGCGCTGGCGCGGGCGGTTGAGGGTTAAAATGCGCGCGCCGCCGCGGTCTTCCCGCAACAAAACGGCGGCATCGGTATCGGCGTCCAAAACGGCGGTGTTTGCAGTATTCATGGCGTTGCTCCCGTGGTTTTAATTTGCGGATTTGCGCCGCATTTTGCGTTTGGAATTTTTGCCCCAAAACGCGTTTTTCTATCGCGCCGATTATAAACCTTTTTTGGAAAATCCCGCCGCGAAAATGCGGGCGGCAAAAAAACGGGCAAGGCATGAAATTTCCCCTTTTTCCGTTTATCCCGCTTAAATCACAAAATCGCCGCCGGATGCGTTTTTGGTAATTTTTGGCAATTTGGCGAAATACCCGCCGGATAAACCGCCAAAATCTCCCGCCGATTCTATGCGCCGCAGATTCCAAATCCGAAGGGCGGGCAGCGAATAAAAATTGTTGTTTGTTTTCGTAAAATCTTTATTTTTCGCCGTTTTTGGGCGCGATTAAACAAAAAACCGCCGCTTGTAAACGGGGCGAATATTTGGCGGTTTTAGCGACAAATTTCCCAAAAATCTCCCCGCAGGGAAAATTTGGGGCAATTTGCGGTATAATTCGGGAGGCGTTGCCGTTGCGGGGGAAAATACGGCGGCGAAACGCCCGGCGTTAGCCCCGTTTGGCGGGGCGGCGATTTTGTTGCAAAGAAAGGCAAAACAATGAAAAAATTGATGTTGCTTTTAGCCGCCGCCCTTGTTGGCGGGTGCGCGCAATATCCGCAGGATATTGTGG
>JBPCWY010000034.1:0-22566 GCA_051009035.1 Gammaproteobacteria bacterium | reverse complement strand
AAAACGGGCGCGCAATGACGGAAGAATTTTCCAAAGACGGATTGCTGGGGCATTTGGCGGATTTGCGCGGTTGTTTATTGCGCTGCATGGTTGCGTTGTTGTCGCTGACTTTTTTGTTTTTGATTCCGTTTGACGGCGCGCCGTTTGCCGGGCGAATATATTCCGTGCTGGCGTTGCCGTTGCTGCGTTCTTTGCCGGAAGGCGGGCAGCTTGTTTCGGTCGGCGTGCTGGACCCGTTTACCGTCCAAATCACGACCGCATTGCTTTCGGCGTTGCTGGTTTCGCTGCCTTATTTATGGTTTGAGATATGGAAGTTTGTCGCGCCCGGGCTTTACGCCAACGAAAAAAAACTCGTCCTGCCGCTGGTCGCCAGCAGCACCGCGCTGTTTTATCTCGGCATGCTGTTCGCCTATTTTATGGTGTTTCGCGTTGTCTTCGGTTTTATCGCCTCGGTCGCCCCGCCGGACATGGCTTGGACGCCGGACATCGCGCGCTTTTTTAGTTTTGCCGTTACAATTTTTATCGCTTTCGGCGTGGCGTTTGAAACGCCGGTGGCGGTTTATATTTTAGTGCGCGCCGGAATCGTAGAAGCCGCAACGCTGCGGCGCGGGCGGCGTTATGTTATTGTCGGCGCGTTTGTCGCCGCCGCCATTTTCACCCCGCCCGATATTATTTCGCAGCTGCTGCTCGCCATTCCCTGCTGGCTGTTGTTTGAGCTCGGGCTTTTTTTGGCGCCGCGCAAATAACCGCGTTTTATGGCAAAATATGTTTATGAAATTTACGGCGCGAAAGGCGCGAAAATGACGGGCGCGGCATGCGCGGTTTTACCGCGGCGGCGGAGGGGCGCATGAGCACCGGACGCCCCTGCATCCTCGTCGTGGACGACGAAGCCGGCATACGCGAATTGCTCGTGGAGATTTTGTCGGACGAAGGATATTCGGTCCTCACCGCCGAAAACGCCGAAGCGGCGTGGGAAATGCGCGTGCGCGAAAAACTCTCGCTCATTCTTTTGGATATTTGGATGCCCGGCAAGGACGGGCTGACCCTGCTGAAACAATGGCGCGATGCGGGGCTTGCCGGCGTGCCGATTGTCGTCATGTCCGGACACGCGACAATTGACACGGCGGTGGACGCGATGAAACTCGGCGCGCGCGAAGTATTGGAAAAACCGATTGCCGCCAACCGCCTGCTGGTGACTTTGCAAAAAATAATCCACAGCAGCGAAGCCGAAAAAGGCAGCCCCGAAATCCAGCGCACCAATTTCGGCAAAACGCCCGCGATGACGCAATTCAAATCGCAGCTGCTCGCCGCTTCCGCCGACCGGCATCCGGTGTTGATGGTGGGCCCGTCCAACGCCGGCGCGCCGTTTTACGCCCAAATGCTCGCGCCGCCGCGCGGCGAAACCGTTTTTGTAGACCGCTACGCGCAATTGGAAACCGAAACCGAAGACATCCTGCGGCGCGGCGGCGGCGGACTCGTCGTCGTCCGCATGATTGACATGCTAACCCCGGCGCAACAAAGCGGGCTGCTCGCCCTCGCGCGCGAATCGTCGCGCACGGACGCGCGCATCGTCGCCGGCGCGGTGGAAAAACCGGAAGCATTGGAAGCCGACAAAGGATTTAATACTTCGCTCCTCAAAGCGTTTTCGCGCCACATCATCCAACAACCGCCGCTGGCGCGCTATCTCCCCGATATTCCCTACACGGCGGACATCATCACCCGCCGCCTGACAAAAAATACCGACATGGAAGGGCGGCGCCTGACTCCGGCGGCGGTCAATTTGCTCGCGTCCCGCCGTTACGAAAACGATTTTTTGGAATTGCTGTCACTCGTGCGCAGCGCGCTGCTGTGCGCGATGAGCGAACAAGTCGGCGCGCGCGAAGTGCAGGCGGTCATAGACCAGTTTTCCCTCGGCATGGCGGCGTTTGCCAAAATCGCCGGGGATATTTTTTCCATGACATTGCGCGATGCGCGCGCGGTGTTTGAACGCGAATACTTCCGCCGGTTAAACGAAACAACGGGCGGCAACATTTCGCAGGCGACGAAGATTTCGGGGCTGGAACGCACTTATCTTTACCGCAAACTCAAACAATACAAAGACGAATAACCGCCCCCGCCGCGCGCCGCGCCATGCCCGATTTGGATTCCATTTTGGATTCGTTTGCCGATTTGTTGCCGCGCCGCGCCCCCGGCGAAACCGCGGAAGCGGCGGGTTTTGCCGGCGGCGGCGAAGCGCTGGCGCTGGCGGCGCACGCCAAAAAATACCCGCGTCCGGCGCTTTTTTTGGCGCGCGATGCGGCGGCGGCGGCGCACTTGGCGGAGGAGCTTTCGTTTTTCGCCCCCGACATTCCGGCGCGCTTGTTAACCGATTGGGAAAATCTGCCGTTTGACCGGACTCCCCCGCCGCCCGAAACCGCCGCCCGCCGCATGGCGGCGCTTTCCGCCATGCTCCGCGGCGGCATTACCGTCGCCGCCGCGCCTTTGGCGTTGTTTCCGTTTGCGCCGCCCGGTTTTATCGCCGCGCGCGTTTTTCATTTGCGCGCCGGAGAAAAAATCAACCCCGCCCAAACGCTTTCCGCGCTCGCCGCCAACGGCTACGCGCGCGCCGACCGCGTATTGGAAGCGGGCGAGTTTGCCGCTTACGGCGGGCAGATTGACATTTTTCCGCCGGACGCCGAAACGCCTTTCCGCCTCGTTTTGGAAGACGAAGAAATTGAACAGATTCGTTTGTTTGACCCGCAAACGCAATTGTCTTCCGGCAAAATTAAAGAATTGCGCTTGTTGCCGGCGGGCGAATGCGATTTGTCGCCGGAAGGCGCGGCGCGTTTTCGGGACGCGTTTGCCGAACGGTTTGGCGCGGCCAATAAGGCGCTTCCGGAAAAAATACTGCGCGGCGAAGCGGCGGGCGAAGCCGCGTTTCTGCTGCCGTTGTTTTTTGGCGGCGCGGCGCGCTTGCTGGACTACGCCCCGCCCGAAACTTTGGTCGTCATGCACGAAGAATGCGCCGAAGCGTTGCGCCGTTTTGCCGAACAAGCGGCGCGGCGGCAACAGCATGCGGAAGTTTACGAACGGCGCGCCGTCCTGCCCGCGGAAGAAGTTTTTTTGCCGCCCGCCGCGTTTTTTGACTCGCTCAAAAAATTCAGCGCGGTGATGTTGCGCGGCGCGGCGCATCCGCCGCCGGAAGCGGCGATTAACCGGCGGCTTGCCGACCCGCACGCGCCGCTCAAAAAAGCGTTGCGCGAAACCCGCGGCAAAATCATCATCGCCGCGGACAGCGCGGGGCGGCGCGATTCTTTGCATTCCGCCCTCGTTGGAGAAAACCGGGAAATTTGCATGGCGGATTCTTTCGCCGCATGCCGCGGTAATATTAATTTAACCGTCGCATTGTTGCGCGGCGGCTTTGCGGTAGACGGTTTAACCGTCCTCACCGAAACGGAAATTTTTGATACGCGCCCGCCGCCGCGCATCCGCCGCCCGCGCCCCGCCGAAGACGCCGAAGAATTTACCGCCGGCGATTTCGTAGCGCACCGCGATTACGGCATCGGACGCTACGCCGGAATCGCCGAAAGAACGGCGGGCGGAAAACTGGGCGAATTTTTGCGGATTGAATACGCCGAAGGGCAAGTGCTGTGGCTGCCCGCCGCGCATTTGCATTTGTTGGCGCGGCATTACGGCGCGGCGGAACCGTCCAAACTCGGCGGCGCAAAATGGATGCGCGCGCGCGCCCGCGCTGAAAAAAACGCCCGCGACACGGCGGCAAAATTGCTGGATATACAAGCCCGCCGCGCCGCCGCAACGGGCGCCGCGCACTCGCCGGACGAAACCGCTTTGGCGCGTTTTGCCGCCGGATTTCCGCACGAAGAAACGGCGGGACAAGCCGCGGCGATGCGCGATGTATTGCGCGACATGCGCGGCGGCAAACCGATGGACCGCCTGATTGCCGCCGATGTCGGTTTCGGCAAAACCGAAATTGCCATGCGCGCCGTTTGCGCCTGCGTTTTGGGCGGGCGGCAAGCCGCGGTGCTTGCCCCGACGACTCTCCTCGCCGAACAGCACGCGCGCAATTTTGCCGACCGCTTTTCCGGCATGCCGGCGCGGATTGAATTATTTTCCCGTCTGGCAAAAGGCAAAGAAAAAAAACAATCGCTCGCCGCCCTGGCGGACGGGCGCGCCGACATCGCCATCGGCACGCACGCCCTGCTGCAAACCGGAACGCGTTTTCACAATTTAGGACTTGCGGTGATTGACGAAGAGCACCGCTTTGGCGTCCGCCAAAAAGAACATTTTAAAACTTTGCGCGCCGCCGCCGATGTTCTTTCTTTATCCGCCACGCCCATTCCGCGCACGATGGCGCTCGCCATGAAAGGGCTGCGCGATATTTCCATTATCGCCACGCCCCCCGCCGGACGGCTTGCCGCGCGCACGGTTGCCGCGCCGTTTTCGCGGGAATTAATTATAGACGCGTGCGAACGCGAAATATTGCGCGGCGGGCAAATCTATTTTGTGCATAACGAAATCCGCACTTTGTCCGCGCTTGCGGACCAGTTGCGCGAATGGCTGCCGGCGGCAAAAATCGCGGTCGCGCACGGCCGGATGAACGCCGCCGAAACGCAGCGGGCGATGCGCCGTTTTGTGCGCGGCGAAGACGACATGTTGCTGGCGACGACAATTGTAGAAAGCGGGCTGGATATTGCCGCGGCGAATACGATGATTATCAACCGCGCGGATTGCATGGGTGCGGCGCGGTTGCATCAATTACGCGGGCGGGTCGGGCGCGCCGGGGCGCAAGCGTTTGCTTATTTCTTATTTCCGCCGGAAGGCGCGGCGACAAAGAAAGGCGAAAAACGTTTGGATGCGGCGGTTGAACACGGCGCGCTCGGAGACGGATGGCATGTCGCCATGCGCGATTTGGAAACGCGCGGCGCGGGCGAAATTTTAGGGGAACGGCAAAGCGGCGAAATCGCCGCCGTAGGATACGCGATGTATCAAAAAATGTTAAACGCCGCCGTGCGCCGCCTCGCGGCGGGAGACGGCGCGGCGGATATTGAAACCATTGTGGAATTGCAAACGCCGGCGCGCCTGCCCGCCGATTATGTGCACTCGGTCGGCGAGCGGCTGCGTTATTACCGCCTGCTTTCCCGCGCCGCAGATGCGGACGCCGTCGCCGCCGTAGCGCGCGAATGGAAAGACCGCTTTGGCGCGTTGCCGGAAGCGGCGCAAATTTTAATTGCCTGCCACGAATTGCGCTTGTTGGCGGCGGCGGCGGACGCCGTGCAAATGCGCGCCAATGGAAATACGGCGGCGGTTGAATTCCGCAAAAATCCGAAATGCCATGCCGCGTTAGTCCAAAAAATCGCCGCCGGAGAATGCCGTCCGGGCAAAGACGGACGCGCCGTCATCGTGGAAAATTTAAGCGAAACCCCCGCGCAATGCGCAATACAACTCGCCGATTTTTTGCGCCCCTTAACAAAATAAACAGCCCCGTTTACGCCGCATTCAATCCCCTTTCCAAACTCCGTTTTGATTCCCATCCGCTATCCTCGTCCCTGCACTCCGGCGTTGGGACGCATACCGGCGGCGTCCCCGCCGCCTTTTGGCGCATGCGGCGGAATTGCCGCAAACCGCAAGCCGCCCGATTCCCCCTCCCCGCCGTCATTCCTGCGAAAGCAGGAATCCCGCGTCTTTAATTTTTGCCGCAAGGCAAAACAAGGCGAAGGCAAATATCTAACCGCCGCAAACGACACGGGATTCCTGCTTTCGCAGGAATGACGGATATGGAATGTGAAAGCCGCGTTTTTTTATACATGGCAAACGGTAAAAAAATTCCCGCTTTCGCGGGAATGGAGAGTATTAAAAAAATCATGCCATTCCCGCGAAAAGCTTGCCCGCGCAAAAACGGGGCTGGATTGTGTTTGCCGTCTTTTTTTCATGCCATGCCGCGCCGCGCGAAAATAAAAATTGCGGCGTAATTTTTCGGCGTTATTCTTCGTAATTTTTTGCGCCGTTTAGCGCGACAAAACGGAGCAATAAATAACCGCCCATGCCCGCCAACGCGGAACCGGTCAAAACGCCGAGTTTGACGAAGTTGACTAACTCCGCGTTGTCCGCGGCAAACGCTAAATTGCCGATGAATAACGAAACCGTAAAACCGATGCCGCATAACAGCGACAAACTTCCTACCGTCACCCACGAACAACCGCGCGGCAATTCGGCGATTCCGGCGCGCACCGCAAGCCACGACGCGCCCGTAATGCCTACCGCTTTGCCCGCAATTAATCCCGCCATAATGCCCAGCGGCAGCGGGCGCAATAAATCGCCCGCGGATAATCCGGCAAAACTCACCCCGGCGTTGGCGAATGCAAACAGCGGCAAAATAAAAAAAGTAACCAGCACATGCAAATCATGTTCCAGCGGCACCAGCGGCGATTTTTTGCCTTCCGGCACGCGCAACGGCACGGCAAACGCCGTCGCCACGCCCGCCAATGTCGCATGCACGCCCGATTGCACGACGCACGACCACAGCGCAAACCCCAAAAGAATATACGGCACGCGCGAACATACATTGTAATGGTTCATCATAAACATGAGAAAAAGAAACGCGGCGGACAACAGCAACGGCGCGGCGGAAAGCTCGCCCGCGTAAAACAGCGCGATAATCGCAATCGCCCCCAAATCGTCAATTACCGCGATGGCGAGTAAAAATATTTTTAACGAAAACGGCGCGCGCCGCCCCAGCAGCGACAACACGCCGAGCGAAAACGCGATGTCGGTCGCCGTGGGAATCGCCCAGCCGCGAATCGCCGTGTCGTCCCCCCAATTAAATCCCGCATAAATCACCGCCGGACCGAGCATGCCCCCCGCCGCCGCCGCCGCCGGCAACAACGCGCGCGCGCGCGAGGATAATTCGCCGACTAATAATTCGCGTTTGATTTCCAAGCCGACCAAAAAAAAGAACACCGCCATCAATCCGTCGTTGACGACATGCGACAGGGGAAGCGCGTTTTGCGCTTCGCCGAAAATCACGCCGACCGGCATGTGCAAAAAATGCGCGTACCATTCGCGCGCGCCCGGCGCGTTGGCGGCGAACATCGCGGCGAGGGCGGCGGCGAAAAGCATCGCGCCGCCGGCGAGCTCCAATTTAAAAAACGCGGCGACCGCGCCGTAAGTTCTTTTTAACGGCATTGTTCGGCGGCAAACAATTCGGCAAATCCGCGCATGGGCATGCCGCGCAAGCGCGCCGAATCGGCGAAAACGCCGCCAATCGCGGCGCAACGCTCTTCCGAAAACGCCGCTTTCGCCGCGGCGTTAAATTTCGCCCGCAATGCGGGAATGCTTTCCGCGCGCCGCCGCTTGTGTCCGAGCGGGTATTCAATTTCCGTCCTGTCGCTTTGCGTCCCGTCGGCAAAAAATATTTGCACGGCGTTGGCGATGGAACGTTTGTCCGGGTCCAAATAATCGCGGCTGTATTGGGGCAATTCGGCGACTTCCATTTTTTCGCGCAATATGTCAATGCGCGGGTCGGCGGCGATATTGTCTTCGTAATGGGCGGCGGCGAGTTCGCCGAAAATCAATCCCGCCGCCGCCATATATTGCAGGCAATGGTCGCGGTCGGCGGGGTTGTGCAGCGGTCCGGTTTTGCTGATGATGCGCACCGCCGATTCTTGCGTTTCAATTTTGACGCGGGTGATTTCGTCCAGCCGCGGCGCGGCTTGCGGGTGCAGCAACACGGCGCATTCCACCGCCGTTTGGGCGTGAAACTCGGCGGGAAAAGAAACTTTAAATAAAATATTTTCCATGACATATGAACCGTATTCGCGCGCCATGGAAAACGGTTTGCCGCCAAACGACACATCGTAAAAACCCCAAACCGGCGCGGTCAGCGCGCCCGGTATCGCTTCTTCGCCGGCGCATGCCATCAACGCCAGCCGGACGCCGCGGCTGGACGCGTCCCCCGCCGCCCAAGATTTGCGCCGTCCGGTATTCGGCGCGTGCCGGTATACGCGCAGCGATTGCCCGTCCGCAAACGCATGCGACAATGCGGATATTGTTTGCGCGCGGTTTGCGCCGAGGAGTTTGGCGCATACCGCCGCCGAAGCAATTTTGACCAGCGCGACATGGTCCAAACCGCGGCGGTTAAAACTGTTTTCCAACGCCAGCACGCCTTGAATCTCGTGCGCTTTAACCATCATTTCCAAAACCGTTTGGACGGAAGGCGAATCGCCGCCGCCGCGCCGCGAAAGATAATCGGCGACCGCCCAAATCCCGCCCAAATTGTCGGACGGATGCCCCCACTCCGCGGCAAGCCAAGTATCGTTAAAATCCAGCCAGCGAATTAACATGCCGTTGTCAAACGCCGCCTTTACCGGGTCAAGCCGGTGCGCGCAACCGATAACGCCCGCCCCGTCCGGCATTTCCGCCCCCGGCACAAGCGGGCCTAAATGCCGCGCGCACGCTTCATGCGAAAGCGCCATTAACGCGCAACCGATGCTGTCGGCGAGGCATAACTCCGCCGCGTCCAACGCTTGCGGCGGGGGTTGAAATTCATGCACATATTCCGCAATGCGGACAATTTCGGCGTCCGGCGGCGGGCGGGTGTTGCGGTCGGCCTGCGTTTGCGTCATGCGCGAATTATAACAAAGTTATATCTTTTGCGCGGCAAGCGCGCCGAGAAACCGCGCGGCGTGGTGGACGGCGGGATTGACCGGCGGTATCCGGTGCAACAACGACACGACGCGAAAATAATTTCCCTGCTGGTAATGCCCCGCCATCGCCGCCAGCAAAACAATTTGTCCGGAAGGGGCATCCGGCGCGATGTCGTCCAGCAACAAATCGGCAAGCCGCGCCGTTTCCGCGCCGTCCCGCAGGGATACTGCGCGCCAAAAACGGGTGTATTGCGCCGCCGCCGAAGGGGCTTCCGGCAATAACCGCTCCGCCATGCATGAGTTTTCGGCGAGAATATCCCACACTTTTTTCATCGCATCGGCGGAAGCAACCGGCAACAATGCGGCGGAAAAATCGCTGACCGACAACATATACGCTTCTTCTTTTTCGGTTTCCACGGCGCAGGCGGATTGTTGCAGGGCGGCGATGCGGCGGCGCAACGCGCCGTTTTCGTCTTCCAAACCGGCGATGGCTTTTTGGATTGCCGCGCCGCGCCGCGCAACGGGCGAATGGCGCATGGCGGCAAACCGGGGAGACGGCGGGCGGCTTTCCGACATTTCCATAAACGGCACCGGCAGCATTTGCGCCGCCCCCCACGAATATTCCGTTTTGCGAAAAAACGCGCGCGGCGCTTCATGCTCCACAAACGGAAAATAATCGGAATTGGGGCGGACGAAAAAAGACGCAAAATACGGCGCGAGATGCCGTTTTTCTCCGGCGAACAACGCGCCGACATTTTCCGCCGCGCGAAAATCGTAAGCGGCGAAAAAATCGCGCGCCGCGGGCGCGGCAAAAATATCGTCCCGCAACGGCGGCGCGGCGTCTTCGGCGACGGCGGCGATAATAATATTGCCGCCGGAAAGATACATGCGAAAATCGCCGAACTCCCCCCCCAGCGCCGCGGCGACGGAAGCGAAAATGTGCGGCGAAGATTCGTAAAGGGGCATCCATTGAATAAACACGCCGCCCGGTGCGAGGGCGGTTTTGACCTGCCGGTAAAATTCGCTCGTAAATAAACCGCCGATGCCGCTAATCCACGGGTTGGACGGTTCCGAAATAATAATATCGTAAGGTTCTTTGGCGCGCGCAAAAACCGTTTTGGCGTCGTCAAAAATAAAACGGTTGCGCGGGTCGGAAAACACCGGCGCGACTTTGTCGCCCAAACGTTTCGCTCCCGCCGCCATCACCGGTTCAATTTCAATATTATCCAATTCCATCAAGTGCGGCGATTGCAGCAACGCCATGGAAGTCAGCCCGGAACCGAAACCGATGTTTGCCGCCCGCCGCGCGTCCGGACGAGCCAGCAACGGCAACACGCCCGAAATAACCATCGTCATTTCATCGGCGGAATAACCGTCCCCGTAATACAAAGCGGCGTCCGTTTTGCCGTTGGTGCGGATGCTGAGATGGTATCCTTCGCCTTCTTTGTCCGGAGATTTTAGGACGGAAACCGAAGCCGTTTTGCCGTCCCGGTAAAACACAATCTCCCCGCTGTTTAACGCGCCGTGGCGGTATATGCCGGAAGCGGCGTAACGCAGCGGCACGCCGCCGAATATTAATGCCGCCGCCACCGCCGCCGCGGTAAAACCGCCCGCCAAACCCGCCCCCGAAAAACGCCCCCGCGCAAACGCCAGCAACGCGCAACCCAGCAATAAATCAAACAACGCCCCGACAATCATGGCGTTTTGCACGCCGGTTTCGGGCAGCAGCCAATGCACCGCCAAACCCACGCCGGCGATTGCGCCCAAAGTATTTGCGCCGTATACCGCCCCCAAAGACGATTCGCCGCGCCGCTGCATGAGGCGGTTTGTAATCAGCGGCAAAGTCATTCCCGCGCAAACCGCGGCGGGCAACACCAACGCCGCGACTAACGCGCCGCCGCACAGCCATTGGTAAATGTGAATACCGCCGCCGCGCGGCAACACGCCCCACAAGTAAGCGTAAACTTTAAACGCGGCGGGATACAACAACAGCGACAACAACGCCAGCGCCCCCATCGCCAGCTGCACCCGCGCCAGCAAGACAAGCGGTTCGGCAATCCGGTCAATGCGGCGGCGGATTAAAAAACTGCCGAGCGCCAGCCCGCCGATAAAAACGGCGAGCATAATTTCAAACGAATACACGGACGCGCCGAGCAACAGCGCAATCATCCGCAACCATACAATTTCGTAAATAAAAGACGACATGCCGGTCACCGCCGCCGTCAGCATTAAAAGTTTTCCTTCGGTTAAACTTAAAAAACCGCCGCCGGATAAAACGGCGCCATCGGCGTATTTTTCGGCTTGCCGCGTTTTGGATTCTTGCAGTTCCGATTCTTGCGATTCCGATTCCCGCAATTTGGATTCTGGTAATGCGGATTCTTGCGGTTTGGATTCTTGCCCGCCGCGGATTTGTATTTCGCCGAAACGGCGCGCCAATCCCCAAACAAGCGCGGCTATGGCGGCGTTGAGCGCGCCGCCGATTAAACCCGCGCCGATTAATCCTATGGCGGGGACGAGAACAAATCCGCCGACAAGAACGCCCAACGCCGCGCCTCCCGAATTGGCGTAATACAACGCGGAAATTGTTTTCCCCGGCGATTGCGGCCAGTAGCGGACAATCCCCGCCGCCAGCAATGGAAAAGTCGCGCCCAGCAATACCGTCTGCGGCAAAATTAAAGACGCGCCCAGCGCCCATTTAAATATTTCCGCGCCGCGGTCGCTTGCAATTTGCGGCAGCACATCGCTCAATCCCCATTCTTGCGCGGCGGTAAAAATATCGTGAAAATAAACGGCAACCACCGCCAGCAACGCTTCCACCGCGGCGTAAGCGAGCAACGGGCGGGCGATTTTTTGGCTCCACCGCGCGACCAAAAAAGAACCGGCGGCGATGCCGAATAAAAATACAATTAAAACCAGCGCCTGCGCGTAGGCGGCATGTCCCAGAAAAATTTTAAGATAACGCGCCCATAAAGATTCGTATATCAGCGCGGCAAAACCGGATGCGGCAAAAATCGCGTAATACCACCACGGCTGCGGCGCAAGGGGCGTTTCGGCGGCGGAATGGGCGGCGGCGGAATCCGAAACGGGCGCGGGCGGCGCGGCCGGAGAATCCATTTTAACCGCGGTCTTCCATGCGGACAAAAGGACGCGTGGCGGGGCCGATATATTCCGCGTTGGGGCGAATCAGCCGGTTGTCGGCGCGCTGTTCCATGATGTGCGCCGCCCAGCCGGACAAGCGCGAAACGACAAACAACGGCGTAAATAACGGAGTCGGCACGCCCATAAAATGATACGCGGACGCGCTGTAAAAATCCAAATTGGGAAAAAGTTTTTTCTCCGCCCGCATTTTGCGCTCCACCGCCTCGGACACGGCGAATAAATATTCGCGCGGATGTCCGGCGGACAAACGGCGCGACTGCGCTTTGATAATGTCGCTGCGCGGGTCGCATTCGGAATATACGGCATGCCCGAAACCCATAATTTTTTCCTTGCGCGCGAGCAATTCTCCAACGCCTTTTTCCGCCGCTTCCGGAGAATCAAACCGCCCAATTAATTTCATCGCGTATTCGTTCGCCCCGCCGTGCAGCGGACCGCGCAACGCGCCAATCGCGGCGACAACGGCGGAATGAAAATCGGAAAGCGTGGCGGTCACAACGCGCGCCGTAAAAGTGGACGCGTTAAATTCATGTTCGGCGTAAAGCACCAGCGAAATATTCATCGCTTCCGCCGCTTCCGCGCTTGGCGGCCCGCCGGAAATCAGGCGCAACACTTGTTCGGCGATAGAATCGTCCTGCGTTGCGGTTTCTATCCGCTCGCCAAAACCGGCGTAGCGGTGCCAATAACCGAGCGCCGAAGGAAAAAACGCCAGCAACCGTTCGGCGGTTTGCGCCGCGTCTTTTGATTCTTCTTCCACCGCGCCCAATATGGAACACGCGGTGCGCATCATATCCATCGGATGCGCGGACGCGGGAATTTGTTCCAGCACGGTTTTAACCGGCGCGGGCAATTCGCGCAAACCGCGCAACCGCTCCTTAAACGCCGCCAGCTCCGCCGCCGCCGGCAATTCGCCGTAAAGCAGCAGCCACGCCGTTTCTTCAAACGAAGTATGCGCCGCCAAATCTTCTATTTTATAACCGCGGTAATCCAGCCCGCGCCCCTCATGCCCGCAGGTGCAAACGGCGGTTTTGCCGACGGTGACGCCGCGCAACCCTTGGGCGGGGGCGGCTTGCGAAGTGTTGGAAGTATTGCTCATGATTTTTCTCCGGTTGGTTTTCCAAATAACGAATCCATTTTTTCTTCGTAATCGTGGTAGTTTAAATTGGCGTATAACTCGGCGCGGGTTTGCATCATGTCCGTCACCGATTTTTGCCCGCCGTCTTTGCGGATGGCGGCGTATACTTTTTCGGCGGCGCGGTTCATCGCGCGAAACGCGGACAGCGGAAACAGCATCATATCCGCCCCCGCCCCGCGCAATTCTTCCGCCGAAAACATCGGCGTCTCGCCAAACTCGGTAATATTCGCCAATACCGGCGCGCCGCACGCCCGCCGAAAATCGCGGTAGTCGTCCAAAGTTTTCGCCGCTTCCGCAAAAATCATATCCGCCCCCGCTTCCGCATAAAGGCGGGCGCGCTCCAAAGCGGCTTCGCGCGGCTCGGAAGCCAGCGCGTCCGTGCGCGCCATAATCACAAAACCGCCGTCCCCGCGCGCATCAACGGCGGCGCGAATGCGGTCGCACATTTCCCCCGCCGAAACCAAAATTTTATTGGGGCGGTGTCCGCAGCGTTTCGCCTGCGCTTGGTCTTCCAAATGCATTCCCGCCGCCCCGGCGCGCGCAAAAGTTTTAACCGCCCGCGCAATATTAAGCCAAGAGCCAAAACCCGTATCCGCATCCACGAGCAGCGGCAGCGAAGTAGCGGCGGTAATTCTTTCCGCATCGGCGGCGACATCGTGCATTGTCGTCGCCGCCAAATCGGGCATTCCCATACAAGCGGCAACCCCGCCGCCGGACAAATAAAGCGCGCGAAACCCCGCTTTTTCGGCAAGAACAGCGCAATAAGCATTAACCGCCCCGGCAATCAGCAACGGCTTTTCCTCCTCCAAAGCGCGGCGAAATTTCGCCCCGGGCGGGAGGATAGAATGAGAGTCGGCGGAAAATTGATTCATCGCCCGTATTTTACGCCATTTTCGGAAAAATCTGGCAAATTTCCCGCCGCCTTTTCGCCCCAATTTTCGCCCGCCTTTCCCGCTTTTCCCGCCTGCCATTATACCCTCCCGCCGTCATTCCTGCGAAGGCAGGAATCTCATTCCCGCCCCAAAATGCCGCAAGAGATTCCTGCCTTCGCAGGAATGACGGGTCTGTTTTTTTTCCGCTTGGCTTTTCTAATCGCGTTAAAATTGCATTATTTTCCATGCCCGCTAAAAAATTTCATGCACGCCGAAATTTTTCGCGCCCGCAAAAATAAACTTCGGCGCGAAAAAAATATACAAATAAATTTCCATTCCCGCGAAAGCGGGAATCTCTTTGCGGTTTGCGGTGTTAGAAAAAACACAACTTCAGTCATTCCCGCGCAAGCGGGAATCCAAAAAGTTAACTTCGGCGAGTCGGTAAAACTCCAAAACAAAACCGGCATTTTGGATTCCCGCTTGCGCGGGAATGACGGCGGAGTATCCGCGGAGACGGAAAAGCGGCAAAAAAAACCGCCGCCCGCCCCCGCCGCCGGACTCCGCCCCGCGCAAAATCCCGCCTCCCCAAAAAATCCCGCCTCCCAAAAATCCGGTTTGGCGGGGAAATGGAAAAATGCGAAACGGGGGGATTTTTACCCGGCGGCGTTTTTTGGTAAAATAGTTTTTGCGCCTTGATTTTGGGGGGCGCCGCACTTTTTGCTTATTTCATCGGAGAAAAAACATGGAAGTATTTCTGTATTTGACGCTTGTTTGCGCCGTTGCCGCGATTGCCTACGGCGCGTGGTCGGTCAAATGGATTTTGGGCTTGCCGGACGGCAACGAGCGGATGCGCGGCATCGCCGCCGCCGTGCAAGAAGGCGCGCAGGCGTATCTCAACCGCCAATACCAAACCATCGGCATCGCCGGGGCGGCGCTGTTTTTGGTGCTTGGGGTGGCGCTGGATTGGGCGACCGCTTGGGGTTTTGCCATCGGCGCGCTGTTTTCGGCGGCGGCGGGCTATATCGGCATGAATGTTTCGGTGCGCGCCAATATTCGCACCGCCGAAGCGGCGCGGGACGGCGTCTATCCCGCCCTCTCCGTGGCGTTTTCCGGCGGCGCGGTAACCGGGCTTTTGGTCGTCGGGCTGGGGCTTTTGGGCTGCGCCGGATATTATTTAATATTGCGCGCCAACGGACTCCCCGAAGGATTGCCGTTTGACAAAATCGTCCACCCCCTCATCGGGCTCGGTTTCGGCGGTTCGCTGATTTCCATTTTCGCCCGTTTGGGCGGGGGTATTTTTACCAAAGGCGCGGATGTGGGCGCGGATTTGGTCGGCAAAGTAGAAGCCGGAATTCCCGAAGACGACCCGCGCAACCCGGCGGTTATCGCCGATAATGTCGGCGACAATGTCGGCGACTGCGCCGGAATGGCGGCGGATTTGTTTGAAACTTACGCCGTCACCGTCATCGCCACGATGTTGCTGGGCGCATTGCTCTACGGCGCGGAAGGCGAAGCCGCCGTGGTGTATCCGCTGTTGCTCGGCGGCGCGTCCATTATCGCGTCCATTATCGGCTGCTGGTTTGTTTCGGGCAGCCGCAATTTCGGGCCGTTTAAGCCGTTTGTTTTTATTATTGACAAAGTTTTGGCGCGGGCGAATCCCGGCACGCCGCTGATGAATATTTTATACCGCGGATTAATCATTGCGGGCGGCGTAGCGGCGGCGCTTTATTTTCCGCTCACAAGTTATATCGCCCTGCAAAGCGAAAGCTTGGCGTTTTTTCCCATGTATATTTCGGCGATTGTCGGACTCTTATTAACCGGCGGATTAGTGGCGATAACGCAATATTACACCGACACATCTTTCGCCCCGGTGCGCGGCGTGGCAAAAGCATCCGAAACCGGACACGCGACAAACATTATCGCCGGACTCGCCGTTTCCATGCGCGCTTGCTGGCTGCCGGTGGTTGCGGTATGCGCCGCGATTTTAATTCCGTATGAATTGGCGGGACTTTACGGTATCGCCATCGCGGCGACTTCCATGCTTTCCATGACCGGCATCATCGTCGCCTTGGACGCCTACGGACCAATCACCGACAACGCCGGCGGCATCGCCGAAATGGCGGACCTCCCCGAAGAAGTGCGCGGCGTAACAGACCCGCTGGACGCCATCGGCAACACGACAAAAGCGGTGACCAAAGGATACGCCATCGGCTCCGCCGGTTTGGCGGCGCTCGTTTTATTCGCCGATTATACAAACGCATTAGCGGACAATGTAGCCGGCAATGTTTCGGAAGACGGCGCGGAAGTTGCGGAGTTGGTGTTTTCGCTTTCCGACCCGTATGTTATTGTCGGATTATTCATCGGCGGGCTCGTCCCCTATTTGTTCGGCGCGATGGCGATGGAAGCGGTGGGCAAAACGGCAAGCGCGGTCGTGGAAGAAGTGCGGCGGCAATTCCGCGAAATGCCCGGCATTATGAAAGGCACGGAAAAACCCGATTATTCGCGCGCGGTGGATTTGCTCACCAAAGCGGCGATTCGCCAGATGATTATCCCTTCGCTGTTGCCGGTAGTTTTGCCGGTTATCGTAGGCATATTTCTCGGTCCGGTCGCATTGGGCGGAATGTTAATCGGCACAATCGTCACGGGCATCTTCATCGCGATTTCCATGACGGCGGGCGGCGGCGCGTGGGACAACGCCAAAAAATACATAGAAGACGGCAACCACGGCGGCAAAGGTTCGGACGCGCACAAAGCATCGGTAACCGGCGACACGGTAGGCGACCCGTACAAAGACACGGCGGGCCCGGCGGTAAACCCCCTAATCAAAATCATCAACATAGTAGCCCTGTTGATTGTCCCGCTGTTGTAATAATATGGCGGAAGGTTTTGTTAAAAATCCGGCATTGCTGGACGAAAATTGCAAGGTTGAGGACTTGCTGGATTTTTCCGCGCAAATCGCGAATTTGCGCGCGCGGATGAATGCCATTACTCGCCCTTCTATTATCGCGTTGACCGGGCCTTACGGCATCGGCAAAAGCACTATGTTGCACGAGATGCAAAAACAAGACGAGAAAGGCAAAGCCGCCAAAACCGTAAAATGGGTTTTGTTTGACGCTTGGAAATATCCGAATCGGAAAGACCTGTGGGAAGGGTTTGTTTTGGATTTTGCCACGCAAGTTGGCAAAGAAAAGGAAATCAAGCAGGAGATAGACGGCGAGTCGCCTACTGCGGACAAGTTAAAAACAATCGGTAAAATTACCGAAAAATTTTCGGGCGTTCTTGCCGGAATAATCCAATTATTCCAAGAAGTATACGAGCGTTCTCCGGCGACAAGAATTTCCGATATTCAGAAAATTCTTGCCGATTTAATCAACGCCCAAACAGCAAAACGGATTATTTTTGTTTTGGAAGACACCGATCGCTCCGGCGAAGCGGGCATGCTCTTCTTGGAAACTCTTAATCAGTTTTTAAGAAGATTAGAAACCAGCAAAGAAATCATTGCTATTGCGCCCGTTAGCGACGAACACTATAAATGCAAAACGAATCGCGCTCGCTATCTAAAATTCGTTGATTATACGGCAAAATTTAATTTGGACGGAATTAAAATCTATAAATTTGTCCAAAAATTATTTAACAGCAAATTATTAGCAATAGATGCAAATAACGCGGAAGGACAACTAATATCCTTCTTGGAAAGCTTGCTGGCAAGACAGGGCATTACAATGCGAGAGATTAAATCTTTCTTGCGGGAATGCAATGCGGTATATGTCAGCCAACAAAAGTTAAAGTTAAACCCTGATTTTAGAGCAACAATATGTTTTGAAGCATCAAAATATTTTGATGCTTTAAAATTTTCATGTACGGAAGTGAAATTTAAAAAACATGCCTTTCCATGTATTGTCCCTGATGACAAAAATATCGCATTGGCTTTTCTTGTCTCAATGATGCAGGGAAACTCCCAACGCTCAATATACAAAAACGAGCATAAAATATCTCCGTTCGCTCATGAAAGAGCATTGCTCGCTTCGCATGCAATTGTTTTAATTTATAACAATGACCAAAATATTCCCTGCAATATAATTTCTATGAATTACACTACCCCAACTACACAAGGGGAAGCAAATATTGGAATTTCTGGTTTTTATCACAGATTGTATTAAAATTTAATGTATAATACCCACATGAAAAATATTATTGCTTTTTTGCTACTTGTCGCCGCCCTGCTGGCGGCGATACCCGCCGCCGCCCAAGAATGCCCGCTGTGCGATGCGGCAACCAATAGCGATATAGCGGAAATTAAGCGTCTGCTTGCTAATGGTGAAAATCCTAATGCGGTAGATAACGGCGGTTGGACGGCTTTGATAATTGCCGCAAGAGGGGAACATGTCGAAATTGTGAAATTGTTGCTTAACAATGGCGCAAATCCTAATGTAAAAGACAACCACGAACGAACGATTTTGATGAACGCCGCAAGAAGGGAACATGTCGAAATTGTAAAAGCATTGCTTGCCAACAACGCAAACCCTAATTTCGTAAATAAAAACGAGGAAACGGCTTTGTCGTATGCAATATCTCACAATCATGCGGAAATCGTGAAATTATTATTAGATAATGGCGCAAACCCTAATACAGGAAGCCATGATACTTCGCGCAACAATAAATTATTTCATGTGGTATTTTTGTATTATGACGGCAAAATTAAAAGCTTTAATCCGCGGGAAATATTTCATGCGCGTCTTAAAGACGCAAAACAAGGCGATGCAAACGCGCAATTTAGTTTGGGCGCGATGTATTCCAACGGCGAAGGAACTATCCAAAACGACTACGAATCTTATATTTGGTATTCTATCGCCAAAGCAAACGGCGCGGAAAATGCGGCTGAATCTTTGCGCGATTCAAAACTCACGCCAAGCGAAATTAAATCCGCCCGGCGCGAGGCGGAGCGGCGTTTGGCGGCAATTGAAAACAAAACATATACGGAAGAAAAACCCGCGCCCGCCGGCGAAGTTGCAACCGCCCAACCGCCCGAAAATAACAACGCCGCCGAAAAAGTTTTTGAGAATGCTTGGCGGTCTATTGTTGTTGTCAAAAGCGGCGAAAGCCAAGGCAGCGGCGTTATTATCCGCCCGAATATTGTAGCGACAAATTGCCATGTTGTCGGCGGGGCGGATATTGCCGTTTATAAACATGACAATCGGCGCGCCAGCACGGATACTATTTTTTCCGCCGCCGTCCGCAAGCGGGACGATGAAAAAGATTTTTGCCTTTTGGATGTCGCCAGTTTGTGGGGCATTCCGGCGGCGGTGCGAAAATATGATACGCTTGGCGTGGGCGAAGATGTTTATGCGTTGGGGTCGCCCGGCGGTTTGGATTTGTCGCTTTCTACCGGCGTTATTTCGCAGTTGCGACAGGACGATACGGAGCGTTTAATCCAAACGGACGCCGCCATTTCGCCCGGGTCTTCCGGCGGCGGATTATTTGATTCCGAAGGCAATCTCGCCGGTATCTTAACTTCCAAATTCGTAAGCGAAGAAGTGGAAGGCATCGGCTTTGCCATTCCCGCCGATTTGGCGCTGGATTTGCAATGAAAATCGGGCGGGCGGGCAAAACCTTTCTCGGTTTGGCGTTTATCGCTTTGGGTTTTGGGGCGGCGCTGTGGGCGGCAAAACCGCCGCCCCAAAAACCGGCGCTGGATTTGCTGACCGCGCCTTTTGCCGATTTGGACGGCGGCGAAACGGCGTTTGCCGAAATGCCGCCCACCCCGCGGTTGGTGAATTTTTGGGCGACTTGGTGCGCGCCTTGTTTGCACGAAATGCCGCTTTTGGAAAAGGCGGCGGGCGAAAATTCGTCCGTGGGATTTTTTGGCGTCTCCGTAGACAGCGCGGAGATTTCGCGCCCGTTTGTGGAAAAAACGGGGGTAACTTACGGCGTTTTGACGCCAAAATTTAACATTTTCGCCCTATTTGAAGGATACGGCAACGAACACGGCGTTTTGCCCTATACCCTCCTTTTGGCGGCGGATGGCGCGGTTTTGGCGCGCAAAACGGGCGAATTCCATTCCGTGGAAGAAATCAACGAATTTATTTCGGATAATTTAAGGTAAAATGGCGCTGTTTTTCCGTTTTTTGCGGTAAGATGGGAATAGCGGTGAAAAGAGCGCCGCAAAAAGGAGAGCCGTTATGGATTTAAGAAAACTCAAGACGATTTTGGAATTGTTTGAAGAATCCAAACAGATTTCGGAATTGGAAATTAACGAAGGCGAAGACAAAATCCGCCTCTGCAAAACCCCCGTCGCCGCCCCGCCGCCGCATCCCGTTTCCGCCCCGCCCGCCCCGCATTCCGCCCAACATGCGCCCGCCGCCGCCCCGCCCGCCCCGGCAAATGCGGAGGCGGAAACGGAAGGCAAAATCGTCAAAGCGCCGATGGTGGGCGCGTTTTACCGCGCTTCGTCGCCCGAGACGCCGCCGTTTGTGCGCATCGGGCAGGCGGTGGAAGCGGGCGAGACGCTTTGCATTATTGAAGCGATGAAACTGATGAACGAGATTCCGTCCCCGGCGGCGGGCAAAATCAAAAGCATCCTCGTGGAAAACGGCGCGCCGGTCGGTTACGGCGATGCGCTGTTTGTCATTGAATAATTTTGTTTAAAAAAATCGTCATCGCCAACCGCGGAGAAATCGCGCTCCGCATCCAGCGCGCCTGCCGCGAATTGGGCGCGCAAACGGTTGCGGTGTATTCCGAAGCCGACCGCGAATCCAAACATGTGCGGCTGGCGGACGAGGCGGTTTGCGTCGGTCCCGCGCCGGCGGCGGAGAGTTATCTTAACGCGGCGGCGGTGATTGCGGCGGCGGAAATTACGGACGCGGAAGCGGTGCATCCGGGTTATGGTTTGCTTTCCGAAAACGCGCATTTTGCCGAGCAAGTGCAAAAAAGCGGGCTGGCGTTTATCGGTCCCGCGCCGGAAACGATTCGTTTGATGGGCGACAAAATCGCGGCAAAACAGGCGGCGCGCAAAAACGGATTAAAACCCGTGCCGGGTTCGGAAGGCCCGTTGCCGGAAGATTTGGCGGAAGCGGTCAAAAAAGCCGCGGCGTCCGGTTTTCCGCTTGTCGTCAAAGCGGCGGCGGGCGGCGGCGGGCGCGGGATGCGCGTGGTGCATAATGAAACGGGTTTGCAAAATGTAATTCCGTTGTTGCGGCGGGAAGCGCGCGCCGCATTCGGGGACGCGACTTTATACGCCGAAAAATATTTGGACAATCCGCGCCATGTAGAAGTGCAGATTTTGGCGGACGGCAAAGAGGCGGTGCATTTGGGGACGCGCGATTGTTCTTTGCAGCGGCGGTGCCAAAAAATATTGGAAGAAGCGCCCGCCCCCAACATCGCCGAAAAACGGCTGCGCGCGATTTGCGAATCCTGCGTTGCGGCGGCGCGCAAAATGCGTTACCGCGGCGCGGGGACTTTTGAATTTTTATACGACGGGAGCGATTTTTATTTTATTGAAATGAACACGCGCCTGCAAGTGGAGCATCCGGCGACCGAGATGATATGCGGCGCGGACATCGTGCGCGAACAAATCCTCATCGCCGCAGGCGGCGCGCTGCGGTTGCGCCAGCGCGATGTGGAGTTTCGCGGACACGCGATAGAATGCCGCATCAACGCCGAAGACCCGCGCACATTCGCGCCGTCTCCGGGAAAGATTACGGAATACCACATGCCGGGCGGCGCGGGTGTGCGGGTGGATTCGCACGCCTACCGCGGCTATGTCGTCCCGCCGTATTACGATTCTTTGCTGGCAAAATTAATCGTCCACGGCGAAGACCGCGCGCACGCGGTCTCCCGCATGCGCAGCGCCATCCGCGAATACATCATAGACGGCATAGCGACAAACTTAACGCTGCACGCCGAACTATTGGAAGACGGCGCATTCGCCGCCGGCGGCGTAGGAATCCGTTATTTAGAAGAAAAAATAAAAAAACAAAAAAGTTAATATTTGTTTGCGGCAAAGCCAACCGCTTGCCGCCTTTTGGCGCAAACGGCGGAATTGGACGCAAACCGTAAGCCGCTTAAATCATTTTCATAAAACCATGTCATTCCTGCGAAAGCAGGAATCCTGAACAGCGGCGCAAGCCGCTCCGTTGCCGTTGACGGCGCATGTTTCCGCTTTGCGGAAAGAAATGGATTCCTGCCTTCGCAGGAATGACATGAGGGAGGAATGGCGGAATTTGCGGATTATGATTTTGCGGCGAAAGGCGGCGGGGACGCCGCCGATATGCGTCCCAACGCTGGAGCGTAGGGACGAGTAAAGTAAAAATCAAAAAACCCGTCATTCCCGCGCAGGCGGGAATGGCGGATGTTAAGAGATTTCCGTTTTTGCGAAAACAGTTATTTTATTTCTTAATTTCGGTCCACACTTTGTCCTGCAACGCAATTGCGGCTTGGGAGCAGGATTCGGAAAATACGAGCTTGGAACCGGGCGGCGCGGAAAGCTCCGGCGCGGATTTTTTATCCTCGTCCAAATACGTCGCGGCTTTGGCGTTGCCGCTGTCGTAGCCGGCAAAATTGGACTGCACCGCGGCGTTTTCCGGACGCAGGAAAAACGCCATGAATTTCTTCGCGTTTTCCGGGTTTTGCGCGCCTTTCGGCACCGCCAAATTATCCACCCAGGTAATCACGCCTTCTTTGGGGAACGCGTATTTCATCGCGGGATTTTCTTCGCGCGCGCGGATGGAATATCCGTTCCAATTCATGTGCATGTGCGTTTCGC
>JBPCWY010000033.1:0-4510 GCA_051009035.1 Gammaproteobacteria bacterium | reverse complement strand
CAAAAGCGTCCGGCGACATAAGAATGCGCCCGGAAGCGGCGGCGGTGCGGCGGGTAATTTCCTTCCCCCCCACATCCACCATCCGCGCCTCCCCGCGCGAATCCAAATGGGTTAATTTTTTCGGCATGGCGGGATTATAACGCGCTTTTTATTTTAATTACTTTTTGCGCCGGATATAACGCGGAAGAGGCGATTTAATATCGGCGCCGTCCGCAAACGCGTTCAGATAATTTAAAATTAAATCGCGGGTAAGATAACCGCCGTGTTTTTCCTTGTCTTCGCGGCGGGTAATGGGAAAAGAATCCATGATGTATTTCGCGTCTTCATATTCAATTCCATAAAGAATAAAATACAGCGCGTCCAGCCGCGCCCGTAGATGCATGCGCTCCTCTTCGTTCCAAATAAACGGCTTGCCTTTATATCCGATATCGCGGGCGAACGCCGCCATGTCGTTAGCGGTATAAGTCAGCCGCAAAACATGGTCGCGGATAATTTCGGCGGCGGTTTTGCCTCCAAATTTCTTTTGGTAATCGGCGGGCGGGACGACCGGCAACTGCTCCAAAATATACCAACTAATATTTTGCCCTTGCATTTTTTGGCGGCACAAAAAATCGTAAACAAAAGAATTCAAGTTTGCCGCCATAAAAGGCAAAAACTCTTTATAATCTTTCATTTCTTTTTTCGCGAGTTTCAACCATTCCGCGATTGGTTGCTCTTTGGCGCGTTTGGGAATTGCCGGCGCAAAAACGCCCATGCTATGTCCGATACCAGCGGAAGGCAATACGGCGGCTATTATCCCGCGCTCGTTAGTGGGCGCGGAGATATGTTTGTATGCGACCGTTGCTTTGGGTAAAAAATCAAAAATCTTTTTTTCCTCCGCACCGAATCCCGCCGAAAATTTTCCGGCGATTGATTCCAGTGACACCCAAAAGCGTGGTTCGGGGAAAAAATCAAAATTTTGTTTTTTCTCCGATGAAATTTCCTTGGGCTGTCCCGGACGATTTAAGTTATCCAAGTTAACGACAACATCGGCGGCGCGATGGTCAAACATCTGCACCATTTTCCCTTCATACAAAGGCAAATAATGTTCGGTGCCGCGCTTGTAGCAATTGTTTGCTACATGGAAAAATTTGGCTTTTCGGAGGTCGTCGGCATTTTGAAATACTCGCGAATCAGACGCCATGTCATACATGCGAAAATACTTTGCGCGCCAAACTGGTGCTATGCCGTGTTTATGCAATACCGGCAAGCGGCGGTAAATATCCAGCGCAATCTGCGCTTCGCGCTGATTGAGAAAAATCGGCGCATTGCCGGTATTCGGATTAACGCGCCGAAAATCCCCGTTTCTAAATTCAATTAATTTTTCTTCCAAGTTTTCCGTGCTGTTAAGAAAATACGCGCATTCCGCCTTGGCGAATTTTTGCGCCGCGCCGCCAAATATAAAAGCGCAAAACTTAAACGAGCGGTGAACTTCCGGAAAAAACGGCTGCGGGCTATTGATAAAATCCAACAACGAATGCAGCCGCTCTGAAACCGCAAGATTGTTAAAAAACTCGCTGGAAGTTTTATCGCCGTATATCCCGGACGGCATCAAAAGCCCGATAAATGCGTCCGGTTTTGCCAGCGTTAAGGCGCGCTCAACAAACAGGGAATATAAATTCATGTCGCCATGTCCCATAACCGGATAATCGCCGCAATCGCGCGCCACCGTCATGGCGGCGGCGGCGTATTTTTCCGCCCGTTGGTATTCGGCGGCAACGGGATGCTTGCTTTTAATTAATGCGGCGATTTTTTTCTTGCGCGCCGCTTTGGTCGGTGCGCGGCTGATTTCCGGCAAGCGCGCCGAAAACCATCCCGCGTCTTCCATTCGCATTTTATTCCACGGCGGATTGCCGACAATGGCGTCAAAACCGCCGCCGCGTTTTTGCGGGCTTTTCCAATCATGCCAAACGCCGGGAAAAGCCGATTCCCAATGCATAAAATCTTCCCGCCGGGCAAGATCGTCTGCATATTTTTTTAATTTGGCGGCGGCGGGGCCTAATCCGTTGCCGTTGTTAAACAAATTCATTAATACCTCAAACACCGCTTTTTTGCATTCCCCGTTTTTGGCTTTGCGCTCCGCCCGCGCCATGCCGTTGCTACCCGCGTCTATCCAACGCAGGACATGCAACAGCGACAAGGCGCGGTTAAATACTTCCGCTTTGCCGCGCATAATTTCGTATTTTTCTTTGGACGCGCGCGCCTGCTGAATATCGGAGTCGGTCAACTCTTCAATTTCCGCCATGTCTTTCGCCGCTTTTTCCGCCTTTTTCATGTATCCTTCGGCTTCCAAATTGCAGTCCAATTCGTCAAATTTTTTCATCGCCGAAATTGTCCACTCGCCAAAAAGCGAATCGCCGCAACGCAGATGATGGTCCAAAAAAGTCAACGGCGCGCCGACCGTGAAAGTATGCAGCCACAGCGAAAGTTTGGCGAGTTCCACCGCCATAAAATTTTTGTCCGCGCCGTAGACGCATTTTTTTAACGCGATGCGGCGGATAATTTGCCGGTCTTCCAACTGCTCTTTTTTAATGTCCCAACCGCCTTTTTCCGCTTCGTTTTCAATGTGTTTGCGAATGACGGAAATTTCCGCAGCGAGCGGGGATTCGTAGCCGCTGATTTTTTCGGCGGCGGAGATTTCCGCCAGCGTCCAGTCCGCCAGATAATCCACCAGCGAAACCAAAAAATGCCCGCTTCCCATTGCCGGGTCGCATACTTTAATTTCTAATGCACGCATTGCCGAATCCTGTTCGCGCAATTTTTTCGCGGGCAGTTTTGCTTTTTGCGCTTTGGCAAAATCCAGCCGCCGCTGTTGCAATAAACCGCCGACTGTCCGCTCAACAACCAAACGCACTAAATCGTCCGGCGTGTAATAACTGCCGCCGGTTTTGCGCGAAAAACGGTTGAGGCGCGCCGCAACATCGCCCGCCGGAGTAATATACAATTCTTGTTCCAAAAATTGTTCGTATATCGCGCCGAGATGCTGCACGGATAAATCATGGTAATGAATCCGCTCGTCCCCGTGCAGGGAAAGGGCGAGAACAACCGCGCCAAAATCGCGGTCAAGCAGCGTTGCGGTTTGCAACAATTCCGCCTGTTTCGGGTCAAACAATCCGCCGTTGTATGCGGGCAGGGCGAGCGTAGAATCGCCTATATCAACCGCGCGGCACAGTTGTTTAAAATCCGAATAATATTTGTCCATAGTCGCCGACATTTTCATGTCTTTGTCCCGTCCAATATTATCGCGTATTTTCCGCAAACTATAAAATTTGTATTTTTCATGCGCAACCGGCAACAGATGCCGGTCTTCGGCGTATAAAACAAACAGCAAGCGGTAAAGTAAAATTACCGTGTTATCCCGCACTTCGCGCAACAACTTAACGGCTTCCGGAGATTCGCCTTTTTTAGATTTAATCATGGCTTGCAATTCGGGAACATTTTTCGCCAACGCCCGCGACAGATTCGGAAAAACTTCTTCCATGATTTTGCGCGACAATGCTTCGGTGATGGCTTGCTCCCAATTTTTGCCTTCGTCAAGGGCGATTTCGTGGAAGGTGCGCAAGTCGGCGTCTTGCGGCAAAAACGATTCGCGGCGGAATACGAGCATGAAAACGCGCAACCAGTGCGATTTTTCCGCTTCCGGCAACGCCAAAATTTCAGGCAAATCCAATTCCAAAAAATGCTCGGAACGCGATTGCGCCAGCCGGTAATACAGCCGCCACTTTGCGCCGTTGGTGAGAACTCCCCATTTAATTTCCGTCCTTTCGGCGCTGCGGAGATAACGCAAAATTTGCGAAGAGGGCGTCCCTTCTTGTTTATCGCGGCGGTCAAGCGGCAAATTCCACTTTTTGGCTTCCAGCAACGCCAGCGCCAAAGCGGGCGCTTTTTTGGCGGATTTTCCCGCGCGCTGCGCTGTTTTGTTGTCTTGGTATAAAAGCGCGTCCGGCGTGTCGCCGGGGGCGATGGCGGTTTCGGGCAAATCCGCGCCTTTCCAGCCCAAAAAATCCATGAGCGGGTCAATTAACGCTTTTCGGGTGCGCGCTTCGTTTGGGTTTTTGGCGGCGGCGAGAAGGGCGCATAATTTCGCGCATTCCGCCGTAAAATCGGCGGCGGCTTTGGGGGGTAATTCTTTCCACGCCCTCTGGTTTTGGATTCCCAGAGTCAAAAAATCCTGCTTGAAAAGCAAGCCGCTATATCGCGCTTCCATCAATTTTTCCGGTTTCATAGTTGCATTATACGGCATAAATTCGCCGATTTTGGGCGTTTTGGCGGATTGGGGCGGGCGAAATTTCATTATTGGGCGAAAATAGGGTAAAATGCGGGAAAAATATGAGAGGAAAAATCATGTCTAAATCCCCCGTAAAAATCGCCGTTAGCGGCGCCGCCGGACAAATCGGCTATGCATTGCTTTTTCGCGCCGCCGCCGGGCAGCTTTTTGGCGAAAAATGCCCCGTTTGGCTGAGTTTGCTGG
>JBPCWY010000032.1:0-3730 GCA_051009035.1 Gammaproteobacteria bacterium | reverse complement strand
TTATTTTTGCGGGAAAATTTTTACGGCGCGGAAAGGATAAAAGAAAAATCCGCGGCGCAAATGTTTTTTGTAATACTGCCGGAAGAAATTCGGTCTACGCCCGTTGCGGCAACGGCGGCGATGTTGTCTTCGGTGATTCCGCCGGACGCTTCCAATTCCGCCCTCCCGTTGGTTTGCGCGACCGCGCGGCGCAAATCGGCGGGGGAAAAATTATCCAGCAAAATACGCCGCGCCCCCGCCGACAATGCCGCCGACAATTCTTCCAAACTCCGCGTTTCTATTTGGATTTTTTCTTCCGCCGCCGCGCCGCGCGCTTTTTGCAACGCCGCGGCAATGCCGCCCGCCGCGGCGATGTGGTTTTCTTTAATTAAAATTTCGTCAAACAATCCCATCCGGTGGTTGCGCGCGCCGCCGGTGCGGACCGCGTATTTTTGCGCCGCGCGCAATTTGGGCAGCGTCTTGCGCGTGTCGGCGATGACTGCCGCTCCGGCGCGTTTTTGCATGCGGCGCGCCGCCGTCGCCGTCGCCGACAGGGTTTGCAAAAAATTCAGCGCGCTGCGCTCGCCGGATAACAAAGCGCGCGGCAGGGCGCGCACTTCGCAAACCTTGTCTCCGGAGGAAATTTCGCCCCCTTCCGGCGCGCGCCAGTCAAACGCCGCATCGCCGTCCAATTGTAAAAAACAGGATTCAAACCACGGACGCCCGCACAAAACCGCCGCCGATTTGGCGTATACAATTCCGGCGCAAGGCGGGGCGTTTTCAATTAATGCGGCGCTGATGTCGCCGCCGCCAATGTCTTCGGCAAGCGCAGCGGCGGCGTCCGCGGCGGCTTGCGCGTTGATGTCATTCTTCGCCATTTTCCGTAAAACGGCGAAACGCCGCAGATAATGCGGCAAATAACGCGCC
The DNA here is from genome assembly GCA_051009035.1 of Gammaproteobacteria bacterium. Lineage (GTDB taxonomy): Bacteria > Pseudomonadota > Gammaproteobacteria > Tethybacterales > Persebacteraceae > Persebacter. The sequence goes on along the minus strand of JBPCWY010000032.1, from coordinate 2,824 downwards.
CGGTTTTCCCGTCCCCACCGGCGCGCCGTCCAAAGCGGCGACCGGCATAACTTCGCGGGTGGAAGAAGTGATTAGGATTTCGTCCGCCGCGCCCAATTCGGCGCGCGTGATTTCGCGTTCTTCGGTTGGGATTTTTTCGCGTTGCGCCAATTCCAGCACAATTTCGCGGCTGATGCCGGGCAAAATCCGGCGGTCCGCCGGGGGCGTCCGCAAAACGCCGCCCGCTGCGATAAATACATTGCACGCCGCCGCTTCGCCGACTTTGCCATCGCGGATTAAAATCACTTCTTCGGCGCCGGTTTCCGCCGCAAACTGCGCCGCCAAAACGCTTCCCAGCAACGAGGTGGATTTAATATCGGCGCGATTCCAACGCAATTCTTCCGCAGTCCGGCACGAAACGCCGTCCCGGTATTTTTCCGCCGCCGGACGCGGGGTGGCAACCGGCATCATAAATACGGTCGGCGACGGCGGCGGGACGGGAAATATGTGCCGCCGCGATTCTGCCGTCCCGCGCGTGATTTGGATGTATAACGCGCAGTTTTCGGGAGCGGATTGGATGAGCGTATCGGCCGGAGCGGCGAGCGCTTCCGTGTCTGTATTTATTTGTATTTCCGAAAGATTGCGCGCTAAACGGCGGAAATGCCGCGCCCGGCAAAACAGCCGGCGGCGGTATGCCGGGACGACTTCGTAGATGCCGTCGCCGAATAGAAAACCCCGATCCATGACCGATATTTTCGCCGCTTCCAGCGGCATCATCTCACCATTCAGAAAGCACTGCATCTCCGTGTCCCAAATAGCGCCATTTTACAAAATCTACCGCTTTTTTCCATGCCCCCGCTTCCGCAACATCTTCCGCCGCTACGATTTTTACTTTTCGCGCCGGTTCGCCGTTGATATTGATTTCAATCGCGCCCACTTCCGCCCCGCGCGAAAGCGGCGCGAGTAGCGGCAAAACGGGCGTAAACGCCGCTTCCGCCGTTGCGCCGCGCGGAATTGTAATCAACCCCGTCTCTTCCGGATGCGCCGCGATAGTATCTTTTTCGCCTTCAAACAGCGGCAATTCCCGCGTTTTCGCTTCGTCAAAGAGCAGGACATTTTTGAAATGGGAAAATCCGAAAGTCAGCAATTTTACGCTTTCCCGCTTGCGCGCCGCGGGAGATTTGGTTTTCATCACCACGGAAATCAGCCGCCGCCCGTCCCGCACAGCGGACGCCGCCAAACAATATCCCGCCGCTTTGGTATAGCCGGTTTTGACTCCGTCCGCGCCCCGAAATGCGTCCAGCAGCGCATTGCGGTTCGGCTGCGTGATGTCGTTGTAGGTAAATTCCCGCTCGGCGTAAATCTTGTAATCCTGCGGAAACTCCCGCACCGTGCGGCGAATCACTTCCGCGACATCGCGCGCCGAAGAATAATGCATCTCGTCCGGCAAGCCGGTCGTGTTGGTGAAATGCGTATTTTTTAAGCCAAATTGCGCCGCCTGCTCGTTCATCGCCGCCACAAACGCCGATTCGTCTCCGGATAATCCTTCGGCAAGCGCGATGGAAGCGTCATTGCCGGATTGGACGATGATGCCGAAAAGCAAATCGCGGACGGATACTTCGGAATTGACTTCCAAAAAAGTTTTGGAGCCGGGGACATTTTGCGCCCACGCCCGGCTGGATACGGTAATTTTTTGGTCGGATGCGAGGGCGTTTTCGGCGAGGGCGCGAAAACCCATGTAGGCGGTCATAATTTTGGTTAGGGAGGCGGGCGGCAGGCGCAAATCGGCGTTTTTTTCGGCTAATATCGCGCCGGTGTCCGCATCCAGCAAAATGTAGGATTCGGAAGCAACCTTCGGCGGCGTTTGCGCGTACGCACCCGAAAACGGCAAAAGCGCCAAAATTAACGCGAAAATTAAGGTTGTATTTCCCATGAATGCGAGATTTTCGCGGTTTTGTTTAACATCGCCAGCGCCGAGCAGTATTTTTCGGCGCTGAGCTGCACCGCCCGCTCCGTTGCCGCCGGGCGCAATTCCCCGTCCAAAATAAAATGAAAATGAATGTTTGTAAATACGGCGGGGGGCGTTTCGGCGCGTTCCGCCTTTATTTCCATTTTCAACCCGCGCAAAGTTTGGCGCGATTTTTTAAGAATGCGGACGACATCAAACGCGCTGCAAGCGGCGGTGGCGGATAATAATCCCTCCATCGGGCGCATTCCGGCGTTTTTGCCTCCGTATTCGGGCGGGCCGTCAAAAATAATCCGCCGGTTATTTTCGTTTTCGGCGGCAAATGCGGCGTCTTGCAACCAAACGAGCGAAAGATTCATTTATCCTCAGGCACATAACCCGATGCGACTTCCGCGCCGTCTCCGAAAAAATGGCGCTCGGTTTGCTCGCTGATATATTGCCGGGCGCGGCGGTCCGCCAAATTTAGGCGGTATTCGTTGACTAACATTTTTTGGTGTTCCAGCCAGCCGCGCCACGCTTCCGCCGAAACATTTTCAAAAATCCGCTGTCCCAGCGCGCCCGGGTAGGGCGGCGCGGGCAATCCCTCCGCTTCCTCTTTTAGTTTAATGCAAAAAATCGTTCTGCTCACCGCGCCTCCTGTAATGTTTCCCGTGAAACTATTGCGTCCGCCACGCAGGCGATTAATTCCCGCGCCGCCGCTTTTTTGCTTTGCCGCGCAAGGCGTTTTTCCGCGGCGGGAGTAATTACCGCCAGCCGGATGTCGTCCCCGTCCGCATCATGGACGCTGTTGGCGACAAACATGGCGGTTTTTTTGCGCCGCATTTTTTGCCGCGCGGCTTTGATTTGCGCTTCCGTATCGCCCGTTTCGGCGGCAAAACC
>JBPCWY010000031.1:0-2962 GCA_051009035.1 Gammaproteobacteria bacterium | reverse complement strand
CGCCATTGCGCTGCGCATGCTCGATGAAGATGTCGCGTTCCTTTTCACACCACTTCGAGCGCAGATAGCTGGGCGACACGATGGAGATCAGTACGGCCGAATTGGCGAGGCGCTCGGACAGCTCGTCGCTCAGATAGTCGTTGCCCCCGAGCTTCGGATCGCGCCAGATTCGCGGTGCCCGGCCGAGCAGAGTGGCCACTCGACTTTCCAGGCACTGGTGAAAGGTGGTGACCCAGCCATCGACGTCGGCGAAGGGTGCCCGGTTGTCGATGTGGCTAAAGCTGATGAAGATGTCGTGCTTTTTCATGTTGTCTTCTCGGGTGCGCCCCGCAGGCGCGCGTGCTCGGCGCCGCGTCACCTAGGACCGAAAGTCAAGATCCGCGATCCGGGGTTGCAACGCCTCGGCTGGTCAGAGCGCCGCCGCCTTAGTCTCTGAGTAACTCGCATGTAGCGATGTGCGTTTCATCACAATAACACCAAAGAGTTGTGCCATGACGCCCGCAAGGAGCAAAGAATGGGATCAGCAGCCGCCGTTAGCCCCGCCGCAACACACGCCAAGTGCGGCAAGGGCCAGATACCGACGCTGCCATCGGGACTGACATCGGGCTTGCCATAGGTGGCCTTTTCTACGCTTTGTCTACCAGAGCGCCCGTCAGATCACTCAACCGAGATTTTTGCTTCCCGTTGATATCGAAGTTCTCGGGGGCCAGCCATTGCTCATAGGCTGCTTTTAGCGATGGCCATTCTTCGTCAATGACGGAAAACCAAGCGGTGTCGCGGCTGCGTCCGCGGACGATGACGGCGCGCCGAAAGTGCCCCTCGTAGCGAAACCCAAAGCGCAACGCAGCGCGTCGAGACGGCGCATTTAGAGCATCGCACTTCCATTCGTACCGACGATAGCGCAGATCCTCGAATACATAGCGCGCAAACAGAAAGTTCGCCTCCGTGGTCACCGGACTCTGTGAAATCGAGGGGCTCCAATAAATGTTCCCGATCTCAATACACTGGTGCGACGGAGTAATCCGCATCAGAGTTTGGCGTCCCTCGACCCGGCCATTGCGTTTGTCGATGACAGCAAAAAACAACGGGTCTTCCGATTGCGCTGCAGTGGCCATCCACGCTGAGAACTCATCCATCGAAGTAGGGGCAGGGCCCGGCAAATAACGAAACCGAGCGACAGCATCTGGCGGTGTCGATGCGGCAAAAAGATCTTCCCCGTGGCGCTCCGGATCAAGGGGTTCGAGTCGACAATAGCGACCGTCCAACACAACTCGTTGCGGACTTTTCGCAGGTTCTGCGCGCGCCAAGGCGGGGCCAATAGGCAAGCCGGAATCAGGGTCAATTTCTCGGGGAATCTGCGCGTCGTGTAGTCCGCTCATCTTGCACAACTTATCCAGATTGACCCGCCGAAGCTCGTCCGCCGTATGTCCAAGATCATAGGCAGGAGACAGTATCAACTCCGCGTGCGTGATCGTGATTCTGACAAAATGTTGCATGATGTCTAAGTAGGGAGTCCACTGCGCCTCGAACGCAGGCATCATGCGTTGGCCCACCTCGGACTCTTTCTCCACGACTTCCGCGCGTCCTCTTATCCGCACCGCTCGACGGGTCAGCACGTCGATGAAATTGACCTCCACGTCCGGGCGTGTCCGGATGTTTGTGACCGTGCACGGGGAACGTATATTTCCGAACGCGACACATTCGTCATTCACCACCACGAAGGTTGCTTTGGGCGAGACTGCGGGCGTCCCATTTTCATTGATGGTGGCTACCGCGCCTGCGCTGTAGTTCTCGATGAGCCGCTTCATCGATTCGGTCAGCTTACTCATTGCTTCTCCTCGCCTAGTGGTTTTGGATTCGAAACGTAGGTGGTCCTCGCGCGATGAGCGAGCACTGCAAGCTGCTGCGCCTCGCCTCCGTGCTCGCCACTGTACCGCGCAACGCAAAATTGCGCTGCCGTCCACCACGCAGGCAACTCGAGAGGGCAGGCACGAGCCCAATCAGTTTGTTTGGCCACTACCGAGAAACGCATTGAGGATTGGGCATAGCCCTATCGTACCGCCAGGGCATTTGTCCGCTAGAGGTTGCAGCGCGTACACCCGAGGCTCATCGTCTTCATATGCAGCACGGTGGTCGGTGACGCTAGCGCGTCTGCAAAAACCACTCATCATTGCGGAATCATATGCGCGCCAGCCCTTCGTTGATCGCGGGTCGATTTACCTATGCTGCTAGAGGGTGACGCCACCTGAGGTCCGGAAAGCGGCTGAAGTCTCGATCAGTTGTGATCCATTCACACCCGTTTTCGATGGCCATGGCAGCGTAGTATGCGTCGGGAATAAGGTTGCCTTTGGCTTGAGAGACTTCGCAAAGTCGTCGAAATATCGCCCAGTGGTTACGGCCGGGAGAAATCGCCACACGATTGGGTTGGTCGCGAAGCTGCGTGGCAAACGCAATGGCGTTCGACAGTGAACTGGGGGCGATAAAAATTTTCGGATGAGTTACGACGCGAACGAAACCGCCAATGACCAGATCGCTAAGACCATAGGCAGACTCCGCATTGATTGCTGCTTCAAGCCAATCCCGATACGCTCGATGGTCTTGGGCGTCCTCGCGGTGCGCGTAGACGAGTACGTTCACATCCGGGAGGATCAACCGTGAGCATCCATTGTGTCGATTAGCGAAGCAGAATCGTCCAGATCGATACCAGGGAAGACTCCGCCCTTACCTGTAGTCTTTAGCTTCACCTGCTTCCGAGGTTTGATCGTGGCCTTGCCTCGGGCAAGACGTTCGCGCAACGAATCCTCGATGATCGCCGTGAGCGTCATGCCGGATTCGGCGGCCTGACGCTTGGCCTCCTTGATGAGAGCGTCGTCTAGTCGAATAGTAGTGCGCATGATGTCGAAGCATATCCACGGCGCATCAATATGTCAAGATATCCGCGATCACCGATTGCTTGACGAGG
>JBPCWY010000030.1:0-15299 GCA_051009035.1 Gammaproteobacteria bacterium | reverse complement strand
CAAACATGCCGCAACATATCCCCCTTTTTATTAATGGAAAATTCGTCAAAAGCCGCGCCGCGCGCCGCATTCCGGTAACCGACCCGGCGACGCAAAATGTCCTCGGCGAAGCGCCCGAAACTACCGCCGCCGAAATTGACGCCGCCGTTTCCGGCGCGGCGGCGGCGCAACGGGAATGGCGCAACGCGCCGCTGCCCGCGCGCATGCGGCTGATGTTGGATTACCAGCGGCTGTTGAAAGACAACTTGTTGCCGCTGGCAAAATCCGTCTCCGCCGAAAACGGCAAAACGCTGGAAGACGCAAAAGGCGATGTTTTTCGCGGCATTGAAGTCGCCGAATTTGCCTGTTCCGCGCCGACTTTACTGATGGGCGAGACGGCGGAAAATGCCGCAAACGGCGCGGATATTGTAAGTTTTCGCCAGCCGCTCGGCGTTTGCGCGGGCATTTGCCCGTTTAATTTTCCCGCGATGATTCCGCTGTGGATGTTTCCGCTCGCCGTTGTTTGCGGCAACGGATTTATCCTCAAGCCGTCCGAACAAACGCCGCTAACCGCCCTCAAACTCGCCGAGTTGTTTGCGCAAGCCGGCGCGCCCAAAGGGATTTTGCAAGTTATCCACGGCGGCAAAACGCAATCCGAAGCGCTGCTCGCGCATCCGGAAATCCGCGCCGTTTCTTTTGTCGGCTCCGTCCCGGCGGCGCGCCATGTCTATCAAACCGGATGCCGTTATCTGAAACGGGTGCAGGCGATGGCGGGGGCGAAAAACCACATGATTATCATGCCGGACGCCGATAAAACGCAAACCATTAACGCGCTCGCCGCCGCTTCGTGCGGCGCGGCGGGACAGCGTTGCATGGCGATTAGCGCGGCGATTTTTGTCGGGCGCGCAAAATCGTGGCTGCCCGACCTCGCCGCCGCCATGAAAAAACTGCGCCCCGGAAATTGGCGCGACAAAAACGCCGATTTCGGTCCGGTAATCAACCCCGCATCTTTGGCGCGCATCAAAACATTAATCGCCGCGGGCAAACAAGAAGGCGCGCAATGCCTGCTGGACGGCGCAAATTGCAAAGTTCGCGGTTTTCCAAACGGCAACTGGCTCGGTCCCGTTTTGTTTGCAAAAGTAAAACCGCGCATGTCCGTTTATCGCGAAGAAATTTTCGGTCCGGTATTGTGCGCGCTGGAAGCGAAAACTTTGGACGACGCCATCGCCGTCGCAAACGCAAACCCCTACGGCAACGGCGCGGCGATATTTACCGCTTCGGGCGCGGCGGCGCGGCAATTCCAAAACCAAATTGAATCCGGACAAGTCGGCATTAATTTGCCGATACCGGTGGCGTTGCCGTTCTTTTCATTTACCGGCTGGAAAAATTCGTTTTGCGGCGATTTGCATGCCTACGGCAAACACGGCGTTTTGTTTTACACCAAAACCAAAACCATCACATCGCGCTGGCCGAAACAATCCGCGCAAACCTCCGCCAACATGACGATTCGCTTAAAATAATCCGCGCCGCCCGCCGTTGCGCTTTAACCGCGCGCGCCGTTTTAAAAATATCCCAAAAAACTTCCGCCCCCTGCACCATTCCCCTTTCGCCATTCCGGTAAAAACCTCCGCCCCCTGCCCGTCATTCCTGCGAAAGCAGGAATCCGGAACAGCGGCGTAGCCGCTCTTTTTTCGCCAACGGCAAAAGTTTCCGCTTCGCGAAAAGAAATGGATTCCTGCCTTCGCAGGAATGACATGAGGGGCGGGAATGACATGGTTTTGTGGGAATGGAAAATCATTAAAATTAAATATGAACGGAAATTAAAACGCGCCGCAGTCCGGCGCGTAAAAATTAATGCGTTAAAAATTAATTTCCAGTTGCGCCGATATTGCGCTTGCGCCGGATGCCGTGTCGTGTTCCGCGCCCGCCGACCATTGGACGCCCGAAAACGATTCCGGCGGCGCGTATCCCAGCGATATTACCGGCGCGCTTTTTGACGATAAATTAATCTCCGCTTCCGTTTCGGTTAATTCCTGCGCCTCGCCCAAATAAAACGCTTCCGCAAAATTATCCCCCGCCGCCAAATAACGCAAACGCGCGCGCCCGCGCAAAATCCGCGTTTTTTGCCGCGCGCCAAAACGCAGTTTGCCGCCGAATATATTTTTAATTTCCGCCCCCGCCGACCAACCTTCCGCGCGCAACCCGTCCGCGCCCTGCAACAATCCGCCGCCCGCCCGCGTTTTGGCGCGCGCCGTTTCGTAGCCGGCAAACGCGAGAATATCCGGCGTTATGCCGCCGCGCAAAAATACGCGCATCTGGTTTGTTTTTGTTTTTGCATATCCCGGCGCGCCAAAATCCGCGCCCAACAATCCCCCCGTTTCGCCGCTTTGCGATACTTCCGCCAGCGCGTCAAAACCGGAAATGTTTTTTTGCCAGCGCATTCCGTATTGGCGAAAACCGCCGCCGCCGCTTTCCCCAAACGCCGCAAACGGGCGCAACCCTTCGCCCCGCATTTGCAGCATATACGATTTTTCGCCCCGCGCAAAAAACGGCAACGCCGCCGCGCTTGCGTTTGCGGAATTAAGCGCGTTAAAAACATTCCATTCCCGCCGCGCCGGTTCTTCGCAATCGCGGCAAAATGCATGGCGAAAAACCCAGCCGCCCAGCGCGCCCGCCGAAAACGCCGCGCCCGCATAATGAAACCGGTTTGTTTTTGCATCGGCGGCGGCAAACAACGCGCCGGCGGTAATGCGAAACGCGCGCGGCGGGCGCAGCATATCCTTCGCCGCTTCGCCCCAATTTTGCGGCGCGGTTTCTATTGTCGCAATGCCGGAAAGCGGCATATTAAAATACGCCCCGCCGATTCCGCCCGCGGCGATTTTAATAGTTTGCAACCGCCCCGCCGCCGCGGAAAAATGCGAAGGCAAACGCACCGCCGCCGCCGAAAGCAACGCGCCCGGCGCATCGTCTTCGTTTGAAATAGCGACCGGATTGGTTAAAGTAATTTCCCCCTGCAAATTAATTGCGTTTTCCAAATTAACCAAACCCCAGCCGTAAATATCGTCCGGCGTTGAATGGTCCGAAATGCGCGAGCCAAGCGGCGTAGCGGAAGTCAGCATCGCCGCCAAAACAACTTCCATCGGCATATCCGGCATGCGGCTTTTTAATACCGCCAATGCGCCGGAAGCAATCGGGGCGGAAAAAGATGTGCCGTTTCTTGGTTGTATATTTTCTAATATATCCAAATTTTCCCCGGGCGCGACCATGCACCAGTTTTTTGCAATGCCGCAGCCGTTGGAAAAATCCGATATTTCGTTGTCTTCGTCCACCGAACCGACAACCAGCCATTTGCCGATTAAATCCGGCGCAATAATCGGCGCGTGCGCCCACCCGCCGGGGTCGTTGTAATCTTCCATTCCGTCTTCCCATATTTCGGACAAATCCGCCACCGTCATCGTTGTAGCAACGCCGGTTTCCCTATTTTCCGTAATGTGAAGAATCTCAAAATTTTCCACTATATCTTCCACCGAAAATTGAGAATCTCCCGCATCGTCGAACTTCCTGCCCGCCAGCGTGTTGCTCAGTTCGCATTTATCTTCCGCGCTGTAATTTTTGCCGCACAGATTAATCCGCCCTCCGGAATGCCAATTGTCGTTTCCGGACGACCATACCATTACAGTATCTTTGTCCGTAAACATTTTTCCGACAACGCCAAATTCCTCTTGGAGACCTTGCGATAACTCCACTGACAATAACAGGGGCGCAAAATACGGTATCCCGTCTCCTCCCCACAACCAAGCGCCGCCGTGTTCTTTATGCGTTAGCCACCGCCCAAAAGCAAACCCGTAACTGTTATTAATAACTTGCGGGACGGGGGCTTCCAGCAACGGCGCAATTACGACGGTCGTGGAAGAACCCGGATTCCGCAACGCGATTATTTTTGCCTCCGGCGCAACGCCGTGCGTATCTTTTAAATTCGCATTGCTGTCCGTCATGCACCCCGTCCCAACTCCTACAAAACCCCCGCCTTCGCCGCCGCGCACGCCCGCCGCTAATAACGCTACATATGTTCCGTGAATATTTCCTGTCGCCGCTTCAATATTGCCGTTAAATCCCCTCTCGCACAAATCTGCGGGCGGCACATCAAAAAGATATTTTTCGTCCACAATAATATTGGCGGACAAATCCGCATGTCCCGGGTCAAAACCTAATTCTACAACGGCAATCGTCGTGCTTTGCCCGAAATATCCGCCGCGATACGCCGCATCCGCGTTAATCGCCGCCAAGCCATGATGCGCGTTAAATTCCGCGTCCGGCGTATATCCGATATTATCCGGAGCGGTTAAAGTTACCGTCATAAACGGCGTTTGCAAATATCCGTTCGGCAACTGCGACGGAGGCGGCAACTGCGGCTCCGGAGGATTTAAACCGCCGCCCCCCCCGCCGCCGCCGCAAGAAATTAGCGGCAACGCGAAGAGCGCGCAACAAATCCAAAAATACTTTTGCATGGCGGGTTTCATTGTTGAGAATTGTTTTTGCAATTATAACGCAAAAATAACAAAACGCGGCGCGGCGCGGTTTTATTTTCCGCCGCAAGCATGCGCCGTTTTTATTCCCATTCCACCGTCGCCGGCGGTTTGGAAGAAATGTCGTATACCACGCGGTTAATGCCGGGGACGGTATTGATGATGCGGGACGATACGCGCGCCAAAAATTCGTCCGGCAAACGCGCCCAATCGGCGGTCATAAAATCGTTCGTCGTCACCGCCCGCACCGCCGCGGCGTTTTCGTAAGTGCGCGAATCCCCCATCACGCCCACCGTCCGCACCGGCAACAACACGACAAACGCCTGCGCCGTTTTTTTGTCCAGCCCGGCGGCGGCGAGTTCTTCGGTCAGCACGGCGTCCGCGCGGCGGGCGGTGGCGGCGCGTTCCGGCGTGACTTCGCCCAAGACGCGCACCGCCAAACCGGGGCCGGGAAAAGGATGGCGAAACACCAGTTCTTCGGGCAATCCCAATTCCAAACCGAGCTTGCGCACTTCGTCTTTAAACAATTCGCGCAAGGGTTCCAATAATTTTAAGTTTAACCGCGCCGGCAAACCGCCGACATTGTGGTGCGATTTTATAACCGCTTTGCCGCCGCCTTCCACCCCCGCCGATTCCACGACATCGGGGTATATCGTTCCCTGCGCGAGCCATTGCATGTTGGCGCGCGATTTGGCGTGCGATTCAAATTCGGCGATAAATGTTTCGCCGATGCGGCGGCGTTTTTCTTCCGGGTCGCAAACGCCTTTGAGCGCGGCAAAAAATCTGTCCGCCGCATGAATCACATGCAACTCCGCCCCAAAACGCCCGCACAACGCCGCCCGCACCGATTCCGTTTCGCCTTCGCGCATCAGCCCGTGGTCGACCAAAACGCAGTGCAAACGCGCGCCGACCGCGCGGTGCAACAACGCCGCCACCACGGCGGAATCCACGCCGCCGGACAACGCGAGAAGAATTTCTTCATCGCCCGTTTTTTGTTGAATCTCTTCCGCCGCGTTGCGGATAAAATTCGGCATCGTCCAATCGCCGCCGCTGCCGCAAATATCCGATACAAAACGCGAAAGTATATCGCGCCCGCGCTGCGTATGCGCGACTTCCGGATGAAACTGCAATCCGTAATAACGGCGTTCCCCGTCAAACATCGCCGCCACCGGGGACGATTCCGAAGACGCCGCGGCGGTAAATCCGGGCGGCATGCGCGATACGCGGTCGCCATGACTCATCCACACCGGCAACCGGGGCGGCAAACCCGAAAACAATTCGCACGCGGGGGAAAGCTCCGCCTCCGCGCCGCCGTATTCGTGCCGCTCCGCCGATTCTACCGCGCCGCCCAACGATACCGCCATCGCCTGCATGCCGTAGCAAACGCCCAATACCGGCGCGCCGCACGACCATACTTCGGGCGCGATTTGCGGCGCATCCGCCGCCAATACCGATTGCGGCCCGCCGGAAAGAATAATCCCCGCCGGAGATAATGCAGCAATTGCTTCCGCGCTTTTGCCGTGCGGGTGAATTTCGCAATACGCTTCCAACTCGCGCACTTTGCGCGCGATTAATTGCGTAAACTGCGAACCGTAATCAAGGATTAATATCGTCCGCACTATTTTTTTTCGGCGCGGGATATTTGCCCGCCTTTTTATCGGCTTCCATTAATTGCAACAATGCGGCGCATGATTTTTTTTGCGCCGCCGCGTAAATGTCGTCCGCATTGCGCGAAAAATCATAACGCTCCTGCTCCCCGCTAAATATCGCAAACGGCGCCGTCAGCAAAGTACCCAAACCAAGCGCAAGCCCTTTAACAACGGAAGACGGCGATGCGGAATCTTCGGGTTTGGCGGGTGCGGCATGAATTTTAATTGTTTCATATTCCGCATCCAGCCAATCGCAGCCCACTTCCGCGCTTTCGTAAGTCAGCGTTTTTGCGCCCGCGGATTGCGCGCAAAACGCAAACAGCGCAAACGCCGCAAACAACGCGGCGAGATGCAAAAAACCGCCCGCGTTTTTTATTATTCCAAATTTCATTGTCCCGTCTCCGCTTGGTAATTCGGCGCTTCGCGCGTAATTTGTACATCGTGGACATGCGACTCGCGCACGGCGGCGGCGGAGACGCGGATATATTTCGCTTTTTTTAAGGCGTTCAAATCCGCCGCGCCGACATATCCCATCGCCGCGCGCAATCCGCCGGAAAGCTGGTGCAGCACATCGGCGACTTTGCCCTTATACGGCACGCGCCCTTCCACGCCTTCCGGCACCATTTTGGCGTCCGCCGCATGCGCCTGCGCGTAGCGTTCGCCGGAACCGCGCCGCATCGCCGCCAAAGAACCCATGCCGCGGTATCGTTTATACGCGCGCCCTTGAAACAATTCCATTTCGCCCGGCGATTCGTCCGTCCCGGCAAGCATCCCGCCCACCATCACCGCGTCCGCCCCCGCCGCAATCGCTTTCGCAATATCACCCGAATAGCGCAAACCGCCGTCCGCGATAATCGCCGGACCGCGTTTTTTGCCGCGCGCCTTTGCCGCGGCGAGAATCGCCGAAAATTGCGGAACGCCGACTCCCGCCACCATCCGCGTCGTGCAAATAGAACCCGGACCAATCCCGACCTTCACCACATCCGCCCCCGCCGCCGCAAGCGCTTTTGCGCCTTCCGCCGTGGCGATATTGCCGGCGATAATTAACACTCCGGCGGGGCGCATTTTGGCGGCGCGCGCCACCGCCGTCAAAACGCCGCGGCTGTGTCCGTGCGCCGAATCCACGACCAATGCGTCCGCTCCCGCTTCCGCCAGCAACGCGGCTCGCGCATCGTCGTCCACGCCGATGGCGGCGGCGGCGCGCAACCGTTTCTTTTCGTCTTTGCTCGCGTCCGGAAAAGTTTCGGCGCGCACAATATCTTTGACCGTCACCAATCCGCGCAACGCGCCTTTGGCGTCCGCAATCACCACCCGCTCAATGCGGTGTTCGTGCATCAGCGATTTGACCTCGCGCATGCTAAACCCCGGACGCACCGAAACGAGTTTCGCCAGCGGCGTCATCAATTCGCGCACGGGGCGGGATTCGCCCGTCTCAAAACGCAAATCGCGGTTTGTGATAATGCCGCGGACGATGTTATTTTTATCCACCACCGGCAAACCGGAAAACCCGCAAACGCGCTTAATTTCGCGCACTTCGCCGACCGTCATATCGGGCGAGACGGTCATCGGCGACATCACCACGCCGCTTTCAAAGCGCTTTACTTTTTCCACTTCCTGCGCCTGTTTTTCGGGCGGCATATTTTTATGCACCACGCCAAGCCCGCCAAACTGCGCCAGCGCAATCGCCATATCGGATTCGGTAACGGTATCCATCGCGGCGGAAAGCACGGGCGCGGCAAGGGAAAACCCGTCCGCCAGCGCAGTCCGCGCGGAAACATTTTTCGGCAAAACGGAGGAATACCCCGGCGCCAGCAAAACATCGTCAAAAGTAAGCTGCATATCCATAACCCGCATTATACGCCCCGCCGCCCCAAAACCGGCGGCGGTTTTCCCCCCGCCGCCCAAAAACCCGCAAAATGATACAATCCCGCCGATGAGGGAAAAACCGAAATCCATTTACGACAACGCCCGCCCCGAAACCGCGCTGGCGGCATGCCTGCGCCCCCGTTTGGCGGAGGCGGAAGTTTTCCGGCTGGTCTCGGCGTATTTTTCGGTATTTGGATTTGGCGCGCTGGCGGACGAATTGGAAAACCCCGCGCTACGGCAAACTAAATTTTTGTTTGGCGCGCCGTCATCGGCGGGCGAAACCGCGCTCGGCGAAAAACCGCGCCGCCGGTTTGACTTTTCCGAAGACGGATTAACCGTGGAAGAAGGCGTCCTCCAACAAAGCGCGCTCGCCAAACGGTGCGCGGCATGGGTCAACAGCGGCAAAGTGCAAGTGCGCGCCGTCAAACCCGGAAAATTCCTGCACGGCAAAATGTATCACATGGAATCGCCCAACGGCGGCGCGGCGACGGTCGGCAGCTCCAACTTTACCCGGCGCGGACTCGGGCTTTCGTCCAACTCCAATTTAGAAATGAATCTCGCCGTCCGCGACGCCGAAACCCGCGCCGAGCTTGCGGAATGGTTTGACGAATTATGGAACGACAAAACGCGCGTTGCGGACGCCAAACAAGACATGCTGGAAGCGCTGGCGCGCTGGCACGAAGAATACCCGCCCGAATTCGTTTATTATAAAACGCTCTTGGAATTGTTTCGCAAAGACATGGAAACGCGCCTGCAAGGCGACAAACTGCTGGGCGACTCGCATTTATACGATTCCGTAATTTGGAAAAAACTTTACGAATTCCAAAAAGACGGGGCAAAAAGCGTAATCAACCGGCTGCTGCGGCACAACGGCTGCATCCTCGCCGACAGCGTGGGACTCGGCAAAACTTACACCGCGCTCGCCGCGATTAAGTTTTTTGAACTGCAAAACAAAAATGTTTTGGTGCTTTGCCCGAAAAAATTGGAAAATAACTGGCGCATATACCAAGCGGCGGCGGGCGACATAAACAACCCGCTCGCCGGCGACCGCTTCGCCTATTCGCTGCTCGCGCATACGGATTTAACCCGCGCATCGGGCATGTCCGGCAATGTGAATTTGGAAACTTTTAATTGGGGCAATTTTGACCTCGTGGTGATTGACGAATCGCACAATTTCCGCAATGATTCCAAAAGCCGGCGCGATGAAGACGGCGCCGTCGTCCGCCACAGCCGCTATGAAAAACTGCTGGAAGATGTCATTAAAAGCGGCGTAGAAACCAAAGTGCTGATGCTTTCCGCCACGCCCGTCAACACTTCGTTGACCGACCTGCAAAACCAAATTTATCTGATGACCGAAAAGCGCGAAGACGCTTTCGCCGAATCGCTCGGCATCCGCAATATTAAAAATATTGTCAAAGCGGCGCAACAAAAATTTAAAGAATGGGAATACGCTTCCGAGAACAAAGACAAACTGCTGGAAATGCTGGGCGGCGATTTCTTCCACTTGCTGGGCAATATTACCATCGCCCGCTCGCGGCGGCAAATCCGCAAATTTTACGCCGGATTTATCGCCGAACAGGGCGATTTTCCGAAGCGCGAAAAACCGCAAAACGAAGCGCCGCCCGCGGACCAAAAAGGCGAATTATCCGGAAAGGAATTATTCGGCGATGTCATGCGCCTGCAATTCCATATTTACCGCCCTTCCAACTACATTACCAGCGGAAAAGTCGAAGAGCGGCTGGCGTGGGAAAAGAAAAATCGGAATTTCAACCAAAAAGACCGCGAAGGTTTTTTGGTTGCCATGATGTGCATAAATTTTATGAAGCGGCTGGAAAGCTCCGCCTGCGCCCTGCGCCTTACCCTCGAGCGGACGCTGGATAAAATTGAAACTCAAATCGGCAGAATTGACAAATACTTGTCGCAACCGGACGACAACGCGCAAACGGAAGCCGTTCCCGGTTCGGACGAATACGAAGAAGACGAGGATTTTATCGTCAACCACAAAGCCATGTCGCCCTACCGCCTGCGCGATTTGGATGTAAAAACATGGCGCGCCGACATGCAAAAAGACCAAAAAGCGCTGAAAGACGCGCTGGCAAAAGTGCAAAAAATCACGCCCGCGCGGGACGGCAAACTGCTCCTCCTCAAAAAACAACTGCGCCAAAAAGCGAAAAAACCAAACCGAAAACTGCTCGTGTTTACTTCTTTTAAGGACACCGCCGCCTATCTCTACGAAAACCTGCGCGAATGCGCCGGAGAGCTCGGCATAAACTTGGCGATGGTCGCCGGAAGCGAAACCAAAACCGAATGCGGCGCAAATACTTTTTCCGGTATTTTGGATTCTTTCGCGCCCAAAGCGCGCGGAAAAAGCGGCGGCGGCGCGGAAATTGATTTGCTAATCGCCACCGACTGCATCTCCGAAGGGCAAAATTTGCAGGACTGCGACACGGTATTAAACTACGATATTCATTGGAATCCCGTCCGCCTCATCCAGCGTTTCGGGCGCATAGACCGCATCGGCAGCAAAAACAAATCCGTCCGCATGATTAACTACTGGCCGACCGGCGACATTGATTTTTACCTGCAGCTGGAAAACCGCGTGCGCGCCCGCATGGCGCTCGCCGATGCCACCGCCACCGGCGACGACAACAGCTTGGACGAAGCCGCCCTTAATGAAACCGCGCAAAGGGAATTAAACTTCCGCGACTTGCAAACCAAGGCGATGCGCAAAGACATTAAAGATTTTGAGGAATTAAACAACTCCGTCAGCATCAGCGACTTTACGCTGGATTATTTTCTCGCCCAACTCGCCCGCTATTTGCAGGCAAACCGCGACGCTTTGGACGCCGCACCGCCCGGCATCTACGCCGTAGCCGACTGCGCGGACGGCGGACTCCAAAAAGAATCCGTCCGCCCCGGCGCGATTTTCTTTTTCCGCCAAAAAGACGCGGGCGAAAACCGCATCGGAAACCCCGTCCACCCGTTTTATTTCGTGCATGCCCAACCGGACAAAATCGCCTGCGGATACATGCACCCCCGGAAAATTTTGAATGTCTTTGAAGCGTTGGCGGCGGGCAAATCCGCGCCGCTTACCGCCCTCTGCGATTCTTTCAGCCGCGAAATAAGCAAGCCCGAAGGATTGCAACAATACGGCGACATGGCAAATGCGGCGCTCGCCGACATCCAAGCCGCTTTTAATAAAAACGCCGGAAGCGGAATCGGCATGGGACAAGGGCGCAATGCGCGCCTGCCCGCCGATTCCGAAAAACCCGGCGCGGATAATTTGCAGCTTATTACTTGGCTCGTTATTAAGGAGAAAACCCGATGAATCCCCCGACCCTTGAAGAAATTAAAAACGCCCTCGCCGAATGCGGGCGCGCCCGTGATTTTGCCGAAGCGGCAAAGCGCTTTCTCGGCGTGTTGCAATATGACAGCGGTTTGACGCATAAACTTTCCGGCACCCCGCAAGATTTTATCGCGCAATTTCAGACGACAAACCCCGGCACGCAAGGCGAAGAAAGTTTTGTCGCGGCGGCGCAATCCGTCCGCATTCTTTTTCAATATACCGGCGACAATATCAGACAAGCGGGTTTGCTTGGCGTAAAATTTGACAAAACAGACAAAAGTAGTTTTTTGTTTGTCGCCGTAGAATTAAAAGCGCGCGGTTATTCCCGCACGCAATACGCGCAATTTACCCGCGAAATTAATAAACGGTTTGCCATGCCCGCCGTTGTTTTGTTTTGCCTCGCCGATTCCAAAAAGCAATGTTTAACCCTTGCATTCGCCGGACGGCGTCCCAACAAAACCAACTCGGATTACGATGTTTTGGAAAAAGTTTCGCTGTTGCGCGAAATTAAATGCCATGACCCGCACCGCGGGCATGTGGATATTTTGCAAAGTTTATCGCTTGGCGGGCGTTTGGAATGGATTGACGACCAACGGCAAACCAAAAATTTTGACGGTTTGCTGGCGGCGTGGCTGGACGAGTTGGATACCGATGCGCTGAATAAGCGGTTTTACGAAGACCTGTTGGAATGGTTTAAATACGCGGCGGAAACCGCCAAATTCCCGTCGCCGTCCCAATCGCCGATGAAACCCGAAGCGCATATTATCCGCTTGGTTAACCGCATTTTATTTATATGGTTTCTAAAAGAAAAACAGCTTGTCTGCGGGGATTTGTTTAACGAAAACAAAATAGCCCCCTTGCTGAAAAATTACGGCGCGGCGGACGATGATTCTTATTACCGCGCCGTGTTGCAAAATCTCTTTTTTGCAACGCTGAATACCGAAACGGGCAACCGCGGCTTTCGCCCCGACGATTACAAAAAACGCCGGTATAGCCCGGAAAACCGCGTTTTTTCTTTTCGCCGTTATAAGAATTTGCTCGCCGACCCCAATAAATTGGAAGAGTATCTTAATAAATCCCCGTTTGTTAACGGCGGTTTGTTTGATTGTCTGGACGATTTCATCGACGCGGGCGGCGACAACAAGGGGCGCGTGGATTGTTTTACCGACCACTCGGAACACCGCAAACTTTTGCATGTGCCGAATTTTCTTTTCTTCGGCGAAAAAGGGCTGTTTGCCGTTTTGCATAAATATAAATTTACCGTGGAAGAAAACACCCCGGTTGAACAAGAGGTCGCGCTTGACCCGGAATTGCTCGGAAAAATATTTGAGCAACTGCTGAATTATCTGAACCGCAAAGCCATCGGCGCGTATTACACGCCGCGCTCGGTCGTGGATTATATGGTGCATGAATCGCTGGCGGCATATTACGCTTGCAAAATAACCGCCGAACATTCTGAACCGCCGCTGGAAGAACGCCTGCGCGGTTTGCTGTCGGTAAAAACGGATTACGATAATCTGCCGCAATGCCGCAAACTCGGTGGCGGCGAGATTTTGGATTTTATTAGCGCAACCCGAAAACTGCGCCTACTGGACCCCGCAGTCGGCTCCGGCGCTTTTCCGATGGGCGCGTTAACTTTGATTACTATGGCGTTGAAGCGCGTTAATTTGGACGATGCGGGCGGCAACTACGAAATCAAATTGTCGTTGATTCAAAACAGCATTTTTGGCGTGGACAAAGAGCCGATGGCGGTGCAAATTTGCCGCTTGCGCTTTTTCATCTCGCTCGTGATTGAACAGGACAAAGACGACTCCCAAGACAATTACGGCATACGCCCGCTCCCAAACTTGGAGGCAAAAATGATTTCCGCCGATTCTTTAATTAAGATTTCGCCGCCGGATTTGTTCCGGGGCGTTCCGGACATAAAAAACTTAATGGCGGAATTGCAAAATATCCGCCGCGATTTCTTTGCCGCAACCGACCGCGCGAAGAAAAAAGAGTTTATTAAAAAAGATAAAGCCAAGCGCGAGGAACTGGCGCGAATACTGCTCGACAAAAAATACGGCGACGCCAAGCGCATCGCCGAATGGGATTTATACGACCAAACCAAATCCGCCGACTGGTTTGACGCCGAATGGATGTTCGGCGTTCAAGACGGATTTGATATTGTCATCGGCAACCCGCCGTATGTTGACTCGGAAAATATGGTAAAAAATGATGCCGACTACCGCATACTTATTAGCGGTATGTATAGCACCGCCAAAGGGAATTGGGATTTATTTGTTCCATTTATGGAGCATGGAATAAATCTTGCCCATGGCGGCATTTTTGCGTTTATTGTGCCCAATAAATTGCTGTCCCAGCCTTATGCGAAAAACATAAGAAATGTCTTGGCAAAAAAATCAATTATTGAGATAAGGGATTATTCTCATCTAAAGGTTTTTGACGCTGCCGTGTGCCCTATTACCGTTATAGGAATAGGAACCCCCCAATGCGCCGGCAATGGTGTGAAAATGACTTTGATGGATACCGTGCATGATGTCAAATTTTATAATTTGATAGATGCGACAAAATTCTCCGTGACTCCGGCGTGGAGCATCTATTTTTCTTGCGGCGATGAAACAGATATCATTAATAAAATTAATGATACTAAAACAAAAGCGCTCGGCAAATTTGCTAATCCGGCAACTGTCGCGGATGCCTATGTCATTAAAGAATTTTTAATTGACCAAGAATTCTGCCCTAACACGAAAAAACTGATTAATTCGGGGATGATTGACCGATATATCGGGCTGTGGGGAAAGAAAAACATGACTTATATTAAAGGGCGCTACCAGTTTCCGCGCGTTTTACAGTCCAATATTACCTCTTTGTCTCAAAAGCGGGTTGAGGAATCGGAATCGGCAAAATTGATTTTCGCCAACATGACCCGGTGTTTAGAATCTTTTCTGGACTCCCAAGGAGAATACATGGCTGGAAAATCTACCGTTATTTACATGTCCTCCGTTCATGACTTGAAGGTAATGCTTGCTGTCCTAAACAGTAAATTATTATCTTTTTGGTATGCAAAAACTTTCCATGCTACAAGAATGGGAGTAGGATTGCAAATCACCAAAAGGGACTTGTCGCAAATACCTATTCCGCAAATTCCGGAAAAGGAGCAAGGCCAGTTGTCTGACTTGGCGGAAAAAATCCTCGCCGCCAAAGAGGCAAACCCCGCCGCCGACACAATCAAATGGGAAGCGGAAATAGACCAAATGGTATACGCCCTATACGGCTTAACCGAAGAAGAAAAAGAAATAATAGAAAAAACCCCCTAACCCCGCCGGCAAAGCGCAACGGGAAGAAATCGCCGCGCGCGTAAAAGAGATTCTAAAATCCCCGCAAGGGGAGAATGTCCCCCGTCTGGAAGCGGAAATAAACGAGTTAGTAAGCACCCACTACGGCTTAACCGAAAAAGAAAAACAATTAGTAAAAAAATGGCAAACCCGCCGCCGCCAATCCGAACCCCGCCAACCCGCAACCTAACCCCGTCATTCGCTTAATTGCTTAATACCTTGCTTCAACGCGGAAACTCCGAAATTGTCAGAAACAGGGTTTGACGCGGAAGAATCCGGCAAATCATCTTGCGAACGATGCGGTTGCATATCCCACTCTGAAAAAAGCATTAAATTTCCGCCCTTGTCCGCCATTATACCCCCAAAAAATCAAAAATCAACCCCTTGCGGGTATAATCCCCCCATGCCCCAATCCGCTCTATACCCCGTTTCCGAGCCGTTTAATTCCGGCGTTTTGGCGGTTTCGGATTTGCATTCTGTTGCGTTTTCCGAGTTTGGGAATCCGGAGGGCGCGCCCGCCGTTTATTTGCATGGGGGGCCCGGCGGCGGGTCTTCGCCTTCTCATGCCGCGTTTTTTAATCCGCAAAAATACCGC
>JBPCWY010000029.1:0-2864 GCA_051009035.1 Gammaproteobacteria bacterium | reverse complement strand
TTGGACGGCAAGCCCGTTGTCGGGTATGCCGGTGAAAATATACTGGAAACCGCCCGCCGCTACGGGACGGAAATCCCCCATTTGTGCTATAAACCGGGCTATCGCGCCGCCGGAAATTGCCGCGCCTGCGTTGTGGAAATCGGCGGGGAACGGGCGCTTGCGCCTTCGTGCTGCCGCTTTCCGTCCGCCGGTATGAAAGTGGAAACCCAAAACGCGCGCGCCCGCCATTCGCAAAAAATGGTGCTGGAATTGCTCCTCGCCGATATGCCCGAAAAATCGCGCAAAAAGGATTCGGAACTCGCCCGCTGGGAGCGGCATTTGCAAATCGGCGCGCCGCGGTTTTTTGCCCGCCGCCAGCCGCCGCCCGATTCTTCGCATCCCGCTATGGCGGTCAATTTGGATTCTTGCATTCAATGCACGCGCTGCGTCCGCGCCTGCCGCGAAGAACAGGCGAATGATGTTATCGGCTATGCCGGGCGCGGGGCGGGGGCGAAAATCGTTTTTGATTTTGACGCGCTGATGGGCGAAAGCACATGCGTCGGTTGCGGCGAATGCGTGCAGGCATGTCCGACTGGCGCGCTTGCGCCGCTTGCCGATGCGCTGTTGCAAACGCCGGACAAATCCGTGGACTCGCTCTGCCCCTATTGCGGGGTCGGATGCCAAACGACATACCACATCAAAGACAATAAAATTTTGCATGTGGAAGGGCGCGACGGCCCGGCAAACCGCGGGCGGCTTTGCGTCAAAGGGCGTTACGGCGCGGATTACGCGCACCATCCGCACCGCTTGTCCGTCCCGTTAATCCGCAAAGACGGCGCGGCAAAAAAACCGCATGAATTTTTGGACCCGGACGACTGGCGCGAAGTTTTTCGCGAAGCGTCCTGGGACGAAGCGTTGGACGCCGCCGCCGGCGGGTTGAATAAAATTTTGCGGGAAAAAGGGGGCAAGGCGCTCGCCGGTTTTGGTTCCGCAAAAGGCAGCAACGAAGAAGCGTATTTATTCCAAAAACTCGTGCGCGCGGGTTTCGGCGTTAATAATGTAGACCACTGCACGCGTTTATGCCACGCCTCTTCGGTTGCGGCGTTGCTGGAAGGCATCGGTTCCGGCGCGGTGTCCAACCAAGTTTCGGATGTCCTAAACGCCGAAGTCGCGCTTGTCATCGGCGCAAACCCGACGGTCAACCATCCGGTCGCGGCGACGGTCATGAAAAACGCCGCGGCGCGCGGGACGAAATTAATCCTCGCGGACCCGCGCCGTTCCGGGCTTGCGCCACACGCCGAAATTGTCATGCAAATGAAACCGGATTCGGATGTTGCATTGTTAAACGCGCTGATGCATGTTATTATTGAAGAAGGTTTGGCGGACGCGGAGTTTATCCAAAACCGCACGAAAGATTTTGAGAAACTGCGCGCGCAAGTTGCGCTGTGTCCTCCCGAAGACATGGAAAAAATTTGCGGCATTCCGGCGGAAGAAATTCGCCGCGCCGCAAAACTTTTTGGCGGCAGCCGCCGCGCGATGATTTTTTGGGGCATGGGAATTTCACAACACATTCACGGCACGGACAACGCCCGCTGCCTCATCGCGCTGTCAATGCTGACCGGCAATGTCGGGCGTCCGGGCTGCGGTTTGCATCCGTTGCGCGGGCAAAATAATGTGCAGGGCGCGTCCGATGCCGGATTGATTCC
This sequence comes from Gammaproteobacteria bacterium, assembly GCA_051009035.1. Lineage (GTDB taxonomy): Bacteria > Pseudomonadota > Gammaproteobacteria > Tethybacterales > Persebacteraceae > Persebacter. Next base: position 1,179 of record JBPCWY010000029.1, on the reverse strand, counting down.
GATGATGTTTCCGGACTACCGGCGCGTGGACGACGAAAAAACGCGAAGCCGCTTTGAAGAAATGTGGGGCGCAAAACTGGACGATGCGCCCGGTTTAACCGTCGTAGAAATAGTCAACGCGGCGCACCGCGGAGAAATTTGCGGGATGTATGTCATGGGCGAAAATCCGGCGATGTCCGACCCGGACGCAAATCATGCGCGCGAAGGACTCGCCGCATTGCAAACGCTTGTCGTGCAGGATATTTTCCTGACCGAAACGGCGGCGCTTGCCGATGTTGTTTTGCCCGCTTCCGTCTTCGCCGAAAAAACCGGCACTTTTACGAACACCGACCGCATGGTGCAATTGGGGCGGCGCGCGCTGGATATGCCCGGCGAAGCGCGGCAGGATTTGTGGATTATCCAACAAATCGCAAAACGCATCGGTTTGGATTGGAATTACCAGGGCGAAGATTCCGGCGCGCGCGAAGTATTTGATGAAATGCGAAAAGCGATGCCGTCCATCGGGGGCATTACTTGGGAGCGCCTGCAAAACGAACACTCGGTAACTTATCCGTGCCGCGAAGAAGGCGATGCGGGCGAGCCGGTAATTTTTTGCGAAGATTTTCCGACTGCGGACGGGCGCGGGCGTTTTGTGCCGGCGTCTTTTATTCCGGCGGACGAACAGCCGGACGCGGAATATCCGACAGTATTAATGACCGGGCGCGAATTGGAACACTGGCACACGGGCGCAATGACGCGCCGCGCGCGCGCGCTGGACGCGCTGGAACCCGCGCCGGGGGCGTATATGAATCCGGCGGACATGAAAGCCAAAAACATCGCGGCGGGGGACGCCATTACTGTGCGCTCGCGGCGCGGCGAAGTATGTTTGCAAGCGCGCGCCGATGCGGGCGTTCCGGCGGGCGCGGTATTTATTCCGTTTTGTTATTACGAAGCATCGGCGAATGTATTGACAAATCCAAAGTTGGACCCGTTCGGCAAAATCCCCGAATTCAAATACTGCGCGGTGCAAATCGTCCCCGGCGGCGAACCGGCAAAACCGCTCTCCTTCGGCGGCGGCGTCTTGGCGGCGGAGGAGTAGAATATTAAATTGATGAAAAAAGATAAATATGACATGGCGTTAAAAAATAACGAGCATAATTTTAATTATGCTTTGGGCGCGGTATTGCAAACGCGGCGGCG